>JAGVOB010000153.1 GCA_020052955.1 Candidatus Omnitrophota bacterium
ATTCAACTCTTGGCTATGTCAGTCCGGTGGAGTATGAACGAAGAAATGGGGTTAATTAAGTGTCCGTTTTAGTAGGGCAAGTTCACACAATACTTAATTCTGTGATTTTTAGGGTCGGCAAAAAGAATTAAGTAAAATTGGGCCCGCTTCTAATTTTTGTCCTCCTTCGCCTTCGGCTTCGGAGGGTTAATTCGCAGACGTCCTTCGCTTGCGCTCAGGACTACACTTTACATCACTTCGCTCTGTAAAGTGCCTGCTCATTTAAAAAATAGAAACGTTCCCTTATTCTACAGAAAGATACTATCAATTCTTTGATGGGGATAAATGGTTTTGCAGGTTTTTCTTTAAGTAAAGTCATTGCTTGTTTTTAGCGGGGTTGGTTTTATTGCCTTTGTCTACGGGAAGAAACAGAGAAGTTTCAAGCCGCTTTTAATCGGTATAGCCCTTATGGGGCACCCCTATTTTTTAACAAGCACTTTTTGGCTCTATGCCGTAGGGATTGGTTTATGTTTAGGGCTGTATTTTTGGCGGGATTGATGATTTATACATTCGCGGCCAGAAAACCGCACCCTTTAGGGTGCGGATGAACAATGGCCGCTCAGTATGAGCCAGACGGAAACCTCGGGCTTTAGCCCGAGGAGTTATGGAAGGCTTTATTAGTAAGCTCGAGATAATCTTTTTTAGGAATTCTCATTTTTCTTCAAAATTACCTCCTCTTCGCAAAAAGTATTTTCATCCAATTTAAATCGTGGTATCATATCAGGATTAAATAGGCTAAGGTTGAGAAATCAATATTAATTAAAAGAAAGGATATCCTAAAATGGCAAAGAAGATATTTGTTGCAGCCACAATGCAAAATGATGGCAAGACCACGGTTTGCCTGGGCCTCATATGGGCGCTGAAGAAGTATTTTAAGCGGATAGGCTTTATTAAACCCATCGGCCAGAGATATCTGATTGAGCAGGGTTATAAGGTTGACGAGGATTCCGTTCTAATTGATAATATATTCGGGATAAAGACAAATATAAAAGATATGAGCCCTATTGCAATTGAAAAAGGTTTTACAGAAAAATACATAGAAAAACCCGATAGGCAGTCCCTTATTAAACAAATAGAAGACTCGTTTAAAAAAGTCTCAAAAAATAAAGACCTGGTAATAATTGAAGGTACCGGCCATGCCGGCGTCGGTTCGGTATTTGACCTTTCGAACGCAACAGTCGCAAAGCTTCTTGGCGCAAAGGTAATAATCGTTTCAAGCGGAGGTATTGGAAGGCCAATAGATGAGATAATGTTAAACAACGCCTTATTTGAGAAAGAGGGTGTTGAGATTTTAGGAATAATAATTAACAAGGTAATACCGGAGAAGTTTGCGAAAGTAAACAGGCTTGTCAGGAAAGGGCTTTTAAGAAAGGATCTTAACGTTCTAGGGGTGATGCCTTTTATACACTGCCTCACAAAACCTACTATGAGGCAGCTTAAGGATGAATTAGACCTCAGGGTTCTTTCGGGTGAAAACGGCCTGGATAGAACCGTAAACAAGATAATAGTGGGCGCTATGCAGCCGCATGAGGCATTGAACTATATAGAGGAAAAAAGTCTGGTTATAACGCCCGGCGATAGAGAGGACATAATACTAACCGTGCTTTCTTTGCACGCCATAGGCTTAAGGAAGAAATTTCAGATAGCCGGCATAATAATAAGCGGCGGCATATTGCCGCATACCACTATAATGTGCCTTGCAGAAAAATCAGGCATCCCGATTCTGCTTTCGCAAAAAGATACATATTCTGTTGCATCGCAGATACACGACCTTACATTTAAGGTAAGGCCTGAAGATAAGGGAAAGGCAAAGACTATCAAGGATATGGTGTCTCGTCACGTCGATATTAAAAAAATAATAAGTCAGATTTGAAATGAATCGTAGAAATTTATTATTTATAACAGGTATTATTTTAATGACATTTGGCTGGGAATGCACAAACCCGTCAGCCACTATAAAGGATACAAGGTTTCTTCTTGGTACAGTAATAAATATTACTGCAAAAGGTGATTCCTATAACGAAACTAAGGATGCAATTGATAAGGCTTTTGACGAAATAGCCCGGCTTGAGTCGATCTTAAGCAAGTATAAAGAAAACAGCGGCATATATAATATAAATAACTCAAAGGATAAGGCTAAACCTATAAAAATACATGATGAGGCATTCGGGATTATAAAAAGATCTATTGAATTTAGCAAACTTTCGGATGGAGCATTCGATATAACCTGCGTGCCTTTACTTGAGCTTTGGGGTTTTGCAGGTACGCCGGTTCTTAAAACGCCTGATAAAAATGGCATAAGAAAGGTTTTAAAAAATGTAGGTTTTGAGAATATAATTCTGGATGAGGATAAAAAGACAGTTTCCCTATCGAGTAACCGAATGAAGATTGACTTAGGAGGCATTGCGAAGGGTTATGCAGTTGATAGGGCAATAGCCGTTTTAAAAGATAATGGTATAAAAAACGCAATTGTAGATGCGGGCGGAGATATATATTGCCTTGGAAGTAAAAGTAAAAATTTAAGCTGGAATGTCGGCATTCAGCATCCGAGGGATAAAAATAAGCTTATATCTAGAATATCCCTGAAGGATAAAGCGGTTGCAACAAGCGGTGATTATGAAAGATTTTTTGTTATAGAAGGCAAAAAATATTCCCATATAGTAAATCCAAAAACAGGCTATCCTGTTGAAGAGGTTCCGATGAGTGTAACTGTTGTTGCAGATGATTGCACAATTGCGGATGCTCTTGCCACGGCGGTATTTGTTTTGGGGCCAAGAGACGGGATCAGATTGTTAAATGGTATGCCGAATGTATCCGGTATTGTAATCAGTAAATCCGGCAAAGAAGGTTATACCGTTGATTTAACAGAAAATCTAAAAGGAAAGATTGGTTTTAAATTCTGATGGAAGATACTTTATTTAGAACTATATCTAATCAAACCATAGCCAGGGGCATAAATAAAATGGAGATTCTTGCCCCTCATATCGCAAAGAAGGTGCTTGCCGGACAGTTTGTCATGTTAAGAGTTGATGAAAAAGGAGAAAGGATACCTCTGACCATCGCGGATAGCTCTACTAGGAAAGGTACTATAACAATTATATTTCAGATAGTAGGGTTGACCACCAAAAAATTAGGAGGCATTAAAGAGGGCAATGCCATATTGGACCTTGCCGGCCCTTTAGGGAGGGCAACTGAGATAAAAAAATATGGCACAATTATTTTGGTCGGAGGCGGGGTGGGTATAGCGGAGATGTACCCTGTGGCAAAGGCATTTAAGGGTGCAGGTAACAGGATAATATCCATCCTCGGCGTAAGGACCAAGGAACTGTTGATACTTGAAAATGAACTTAGAAAAGTATCGGACGAAATCTGCATAACCACAGACGACGGCTCGTATGGAAAAAGGGGGCTTGTAACCGAGGTATTGGGGCAAATAATAAAGAAAGAGAAGGTTGACCTTGTTTATGCGATAGGGCCTGTTATTATGATGAAGGCGGTTTCCGAACTCACAAGGCCATATAAGATTCATACCATAGTGAGCTTAAACTCCATAATGGTTGATGGGACAGGTATGTGTGGTTCCTGCCGCGTAAAAGTGGATGAGAAGTCAAAATTTGCCTGCGTGGATGGGCCTGAATTTGATGGGCATTTAGTGGATTTCGATGAATTATCAAAGAGGCTTAAATTATTTATTGATTTAGAAAAAGTTGCGAATAGCTAAAATAACTATGGGTCCCTGCCTTGCCGACAGGCAGGCTGTCAAGGTTGTGCTCTCGCAAAAACGCTCGTTTTGCCCCAGCGTGGCAAAACTTCGCTCCACGCTCGGCCTCGCTCCCCTGTACCATAAGGTACAGGGACCTTGCCCGCTAGAGGCCTCACGAGGTTTTGCTACAAGCACCAACCTTACCACCCATATATTAAATTAATGAAGACAACTAAAAAATAGGTTAACAAATGTCTGAACGCCAAAAGATGCCAAATAGAAAACCACAGGAAAGAATAAAGGACTTTGAGTCTGTGGCGCTTGGTTTTAGCGAAGAGCAGGCGCTTATTGAAGCAGCGAGATGCATACAGTGCAAAAAGCCTTTATGCGTAGGAGGGTGCCCTGTGGACATAGACATACCTGCATTTATAGAGTTAATAAAGAAAAAAGATTACGAGGCTGCCATAAAAAAGATAAAGGAGAAAAACAGCCTTCCTGCTATCTGCGGAAGGGTCTGCCCGCAGGAGGACCAGTGCGAAAAAGTGTGTATTGTAGGAAAAAAGGGTGTGCCTGTTTCTATAGGAGCGTTGGAGAGGTTTGCGGCAGACTGGGAATTAGCTACCTGTCAGAAATCGGAAATCAGAGATCAGAAGAAACTCTTAGTAAAAGTGGCGGTGGTGGGAAGCGGGCCGGCGGGCTTAACATGCGCAGGGGACCTGGCTAAGATGGGATATGATGTTATATTATTTGAGTCATTACATATTTCCGGTGGGGTATTGATGTATGGGATACCTGAATTTAGACTGCCTAAAAAAATAGTTCAGGCAGAGATAGAATATATAAAAAATTTGGGCGTCCAAATAAAAACCAATATGGTTATTGGAAAATCAATGACTGTTGATGAGCTTTTTAAGGAAGGATTTAGCGCAATTTTTGTCGCAACCGGCGCAGGACTGCCACAGTTTCCGGGGATACCGGGTGAAAACTTAAACAGGATTTATTCTGCAAATGAATTTTTGACAAGGGTAAACCTTATGAAGGCGTATAAATTTCCACAATATGATACACCTATAAACATAGGCAGTGACGTTGTAGCTATAGGAGCAGGAAACGTGGCGTTTGATTCTGCAAGGGTAGCGTTACGGCTTGGCGCAAGGTCCGTAACGATTGTCTACAGAAGAACAGAAAATGAAATGCCTGCGAGGATTGAAGAAATAGAGAATGCAAAAGAAGAAGGCATAAAGTTCAAATTATTAACAGCGCCGATCAGGTTTATTCCTGACGAGAAAGGTTTTGTAAAGGAGATCGAATGTATCCAGATGGAATTAGGCGAGCCTGACGAATCCAGAAGAAGGAGGCCCATACCAAAGAAGGGTTCCGAGTTTGTTATTAAAGCGGATACCGTGATAGTTGCGATAGGCCAAAGTCCCAATCCCCTAATACCCCACGCAATGCCGCTTCTTAAGCTAGGAAAGCAAGGAAATATTATGGTTGATACTGAAACAATGATGACGTCTATCCCGGGTATTTTTGCAGGCGGGGATATTGTAACAGGCGCGGATACGGTTATAAGCGCAATGGGCGCTGGTAAAAAAGCGGCAGTAGCGATAGATAAATATTTGATAAATAAATAAAAAAGTAAAACCTTAAGTCGGTTGTAGTATGGTCTGTGGATGTCTTTTATTGTTTGAATTAAAAAATAGATGTTTGTTTTAATTAACCTCATTTAAATAAGAAATAGTGTGAGGGGGAGAGATATTACCTATTTGGATAAGGAACATTAGGAAACGGATTCTGTAATTATTTATAGTTGCCAGAAGTTTTTAAATGGAGGTGCTATTTGAAAGTAGCTATTATGAAAGGTGAAAAAATTAATATTGTTATGATGTTGATAATGTTAGGCATAGTTATTATGTATTTCTGCTATCCAATAAAACAATCTTATGCAAATGAACTCGTAAGTGGGGATAAATCTGAAGAATCTCCCGTGGCAATTATGGCCTCAGGCACCTTTTATATTAATGGGACTGTACAACTTGATGAATGGTACGTTTTACCCGAAACAGAACTTAGCACATTATTTCCAGGGCCGTACAAATTTGAATATTTAGATGCAGAAGAAAAAAACCTCTACCAAATAAGCTTTGATGTCTCATTTATGCTAGAAGGTGTAAAGCTGGAAGAGGCACCATTCGTACTTACGATACCATATATTTCTAGAACAGCAAAAATTGCCATAAAATTAAACGATGTCGTTAAAGCAGAGAAATTTTTTAGTCCTAATAGACCTAAGGTAACGGTTATTTCTCCAAATGGTGGTGAAATTTTCTCTAAGAAAATAACAATCCGTTGGGCTGGAAGTGATGCTGATAATGATAAACTTGTTTATCTGCTTTCAATCAGTTCAGATAACGGTGTTACATGGGATCCGCTTTTCGTTAAATCAACCGAAACTAGTTACACAGGAGATATATCATTGTTCCCCTCAGGTGAAAAATATATGATAAGAGTTACAGCTACGGATGGTATAAATACCACCAGAGACTTATCAGATTCATCTTTCACAATTAAATAATGAACCCGGTGAACTACAAACTTTGTAAATAGTAAGTAGTTACAACAAACACCGTCATAAGCGCAATGGGCGCTGGTAAAAAAGCGGCAGTAGCGATAGATAAATATTTGATAAATGAGGCAGACCAAAAAGAGGTAAATAAATAAGTGTCCGTCCCTAATAAAACTAATAAAATAGCTTGTTACATATTATTTATATTTGTCCTGCAGTCAGCGGTTATTTTTCTTCCTGCGCAAGCAAGTAGCATTTACCTTTCCCTGGCTATCTTTGCTATGGGCATAGGCGCGATTTTTTGCCAGAAAATGTTGCACCACGATAAGTTTCTGGATATGGGTTTTCGTGTTAATCGCAATGCAGCTATTGGGGTAGTCATAGCGTTGATTTATGTCGCTATCGTACTTTTTCTGCACTATTGGTTACCGCTGAGATTGGGCCTGGTGAAGTTTAGTCTTAATACATCTTTTGTTGTATCCGGGCAAGACAGAGTTATTTTGACTACAGTTTTATTCTCCATTTTTTTAGGCGGCATTCCTTTATTCATCGCCGCCCTTTTCGGAGAAGAGCTGACCTTTAGAGGATATATTCTGCCAAAGTTTGAGGAAATACTCGGGAGTTTTAAGGCAATAATACTATGTGCAGTAATATTCTCCTTATGGCATCTTCCGGCGTATTTCTCCTTATATTCAGGTGGAGCGCTGGAAAGAGGCTGGGCAGGTATTATCTATATGCTCTTAATACATGGGATAACTGTGATACCTATTTGTATTTTATATCTTACTACAAGAGAACTTTACGGGGTTTCTCTAATCCATGCCCTGCTTGATGTTTTCCAATATGCCATTGTGGGCAATCCGGAGCTGGGTAAGGCCTCAAAAGATGCCATGTATACCATAGAAGTTCTAAGCCCGGAGAAACTTGAAGTAATGAGCTGGATATTTTACGTTGCAGCTATTTTTGTGATGTTGGGATTATGCCGAATAGTAGGGAGATTGTTTAACATTAAAATATGAGGCAATAGGGACGCAAAATAGCAAAAGAGGGACAGATGTTCCTTTTTTTTCTAGTCTAAATTTTCTTAACAAACCTAAATTTTGGATGAATTTTTGTTATTTATACATTCGCGGCCAGCAAAGTCCTCAAGCTAAACGAGGGGAAAACCGCACCCTTTGGTTCGCCTTCGTCCCTCGACTTTCGCTCGGGATCCTGAGCGAGTAAAACGAGTCGAAGGACTCACCATCCCGAGCAAAGCGAGGGACAGGGTGCGCCCGCCAAAGGCGGGCAGGGATGAACAATGGCCGGTTCCTTCGCAAAAGCTCAGGACACTGAACAAGGCGAAGTGCAGTATGAGCCATACGGAAACCTTGGGCTTTGGTTAGAGGAGTTATGGAAGGCTTTATAAGGAAAATTATGTTGACAAATATTTTGTTTGATGTAAAATCACGCCACAACATAGAAGCAAATAGCAAAAATTATCTCAGCTAGTAGAGTTACTTGAGTTATAGAGTTATTGAGTAAAACCCTATAACCCAATAACCCTATAACGCTAAAACTGATAGGAAGTTAAATGTCTACGCCACTTGAAAGATGGGTTGAAGAACAGGCAGATCTGATGAAGCCGGATAATATCTACTGGTGCGATGGGTCTGAAGAAGAAGCCTATCGGCTTATAGAAAAGGGCATTACCCATGAAAAGATTAATAATGATCAGGTATTTTTTGAATTAAACCATAAGAACTGGCCAAACTCGTATCTGCATAGAAGCCACCCTACAGATGTTGCGCGCACAGAGCATCTTACATATGTGTGCCACCCCGACAAAGAAACAGCGGGTCCAAATAATAACTGGATGGATTCGAAAGAGGCAAAAGAGAAACTATCAAAGCTCTCTAAAGGCTGCATGAAAGGAAGAACAATGTATGTCCTTCCTTATATGATGGGGCATCCTGACTCGCCATATTCGAAGGCATGTATTCAGCTTACAGATGTATCTTATGTAGCCATAAGCATGAGAATCATGACCCGCATGGGAAAACATATAATTGATAAAATTGGCAGTTCCGAGGATTTTGTAAAAGGTATTCATTCGGTAGGCGATTTTAATCCCGACAGGCGTTTCATAATGCATTTTCCTGATGAGCATCTGGTGTGGAGTATAGGCTCAGGTTACGGAGGAAACGCGCTTTTAGGCAAGAAATGTTTTTCGCTCAGGATTGCCTCCTGGCTCGGCCTTAAGGAGGGCTGGCTTGCAGAACATATGATTATTGTCGGTATAGAATCTCCTGAAGGCGATATAACCTATATTGCGGTAGCTATGCCGAGCGCCTGCGGCAAGACTAATCTTGCCATGCTTGAATCATCATTACCCGGCTACAGGATGTGGACCCTCGGTGATGATATTGCATGGATTAATATAGGAGAGGACGGCAGGCTTTATGCCATAAACCCGGAGAGAGGATTTTTCGGCGTTGCCCCGGGGACATCCATGAAGACTAATCCGAATATGATAAGGACATTAAAGGCGGGAGGTTTTTTCCCCACCCTATTTACAAATACCGCCTTAGATACAGACACTAATGAGCCGTGGTGGGAGGGCATGGATGGCGTTCAACCAAATAGCCTGCTTGATTGGCAGGGGAAGAGGTTTGATTCTTCAGGCGGTGAAAAAGCCGCACACCCAAATTCCAGGTTTACAGTTTCAATAACCCAGTGTCCTACCTTGTCGAAAGAGTTTGATAACCCTAAAGGAGTACCCATATCAGCCATAATATTCGGGGGCAGGAGGGCAAAACTTACCCCTCTTGTATATGAAAGCTTTAGTTGGCAACACGGTGTTTTTAATGCCGCAAGGATGGGCTCAGAGACAACTGCCGCAGCGGCTCATGCGGTAGGCCAGCTTCGGCGCGACCCAATGGCAATGCTTCCCTTCTGCGGATACAACATGGCAGATTATTTCCGGCATTGGCTGAATGTCGGTAAAAGATGCGCCAATCCACCAAAGATATTTTTTGTTAACTGGTTTAAAACCGACGACTCCGGAAATTTTATCTGGCCCGGTTTCAGGGAAAATATCAGGGTCCTTAAATGGGTAATAGAGCGCCTGAATACAAATAATATGCGCGCGAAGGAAACACCTATAGGTTTTACGCCGGATTTTCAGGACCTGGAGGTATCAGGACTGAACATATCAAAGGAAGATCTCATGAAGCTGTTGTCGGTAGATCCATCAGAGTGGACGAGCGAACTTTCAGAGGTGAAGAAGTTTTTTGAGCAGTTTGGCAGGCGACTTCCTATGGAAATATGGAATGAGTTTGAGAGCTTGAAGAAAAGGCTTAAGATTTGAGAGTATGTTTCGGTTAAGGCTGAGGCTAAGGTTTAGAAATTGAGACTGTTGCAAAACCTTTATCCCGGATTTTGCGATTGCACAAATTAGTGCAGTGAAAAATCCGGGATTACCTTGCAAAGTCGACAAAATCATCGTCGGATTTTGTCGTGCAACCCCTTCGGGGCAAATTTTGCATGCGCTTTGCGATAGCAAAATTTGGGTTTTATTTGACACAGTCTTGAGAACGTTGAAAAGAAAGGCTTTTTCAACGCTCTCAAATTCTAAAACTTAACCTAAACCTTGTGTCGCGTCAACAAAATTGTGTCCATTGCCGCAATGGGCGTTCCTTCCATTTGTTGTTTCAGTGCGTAAACCCCGTTAAACCCCATTAGAAAAGAATTTTCTAATGGGGTTTACTGCTTGTTTATCCCGGATTTTGCATTAGAAAAATCCGCCCCGAGCGAGTGCGAAGCCTACCTTTAGGTAATGCGAGGGGCCGCACGGCCAAACTCGACGAGAGTTCGGCCGGCTTTGCGGGGTATCCCAAAATTTGGAACTGCACAAAATAGTGCCCAAAAAATCCGGGATGACCTTGTAAAGCCGAGCAAATCCTCATCGGATTTGCTCATACAACCCCTTCGGGGCAAATTTTGTTATCGCAAAATTTGGGTTTA
>JAGVOB010000210.1 GCA_020052955.1 Candidatus Omnitrophota bacterium
AACAAAGAGAAAACGCTCTTAACTGTAAATTACTGACATTTTTAATTTGCAAAAAACCTGACATTTTCTATTTGCGTTTACACTCTACTAAAATTCCCTTGACACTTTAGTACTTATATGATATTTTTGTAAAATCTTAAATAATACTATATCCCTTGCTTAAACACTTGAAGATTTCCTTGAAATCTTCTGCGTAGGCTTCGGGATTAATTCGTCCGCCTCGGGCGGACTCATTAAGGAGAAAATATATGGAAGAGAATACTAAATTGGAAGAAGGGGCAAAGACAGAGCAGACACCTTGGGAAAAAAGGAAGGATATCGGATGCTTAAGCGGCTGGATAACTACATGGAAAGAGGTAGTATTTACTCCGGGTGCATTCTTTAATAAGGTAAATCCGAAAGGAAAAATAGCCGATGCGCTTACGTTCGGGATTGTCCCGGTTTCCATCTCGATTATAATATCGGGTATAATCGGTATTTTGTACCAGGTTATTGCTAAGAAGCCTCCGGTAGGTATGACCAGTCAACAGATTATAATGATTAACGCAGGGCTTATAATTTTGTCTCCTCTCCTAGCCACAATAGGGCTATTTGTGGGCAGCGCAATATATCATTTATTTGTTTTGCTATGCGGAGGAAGGAAGGGTTTCAGCGCAACCTTTAGAGTTATGGGATACGCCAATGCTATAGCAATATTCAGCCCGATACCAATAGCAGGCCCTTTATTTGTAGGAATATACTCTATAATGCTGCTTACAAAGGGCTTTAAGAGGGTTCACGGCATAAGTACTGCGAGGGCCGTTTGGGCAGTTTTAATACCCGTTATCATTGGCATACTACTTTTTGTATTATCGGCTGTCCTGTTAGGCCTATTCTTGACGCTTACGCCTACAGTTGGTCAAATAGCGCCGCCCGGTACGCCTGCTGCGCCTGGTCAGGTAACGCCACCGCCAACACAGTAAGGGAATATGAGAACATTTGTCGCAAAACCTAAAGATGTGAACCGAAAATGGCTCCTAATTGACGCCGACGGTATTGTGCTTGGAAGGCTTGCGGTACAGATCGCAAGGATACTGTCCGGCAAGTCAAAAGAGGAATACACACCGCATGTAGACGGCGGGGATGGGGTCATAGTTATAAACGCAGGCAAAATAAAAATTACCGGTAATAAGCTTAAGAAAAAAATTTACACAAGATATTCCGGCTATCCATCTGGCCTAAAAAAGTTCACATTAGAACAATTACTTGAAAGAAAGCCCCAGGAGGTTATAAATAGAGCGGTAAAGGGAATGATTCCCCGCAATAAACTTAGCAAGCATATGATGAGCAGGTTGAGGGTATATCAGGACGCAAGTTATAAGCAACAGGCTCAAAAACCGATCGTTGTGAATTTAAAATAATACAGGATAGGAAAAATTAATGGAAGAAAAGAAATTTTTAGCTACCGGAAGGAGAAAAGAGGCAATTGCAAGGGTTAGGCTTATCCCCTCGGGAAAAGCAGCAATCACTATAAATAATAAGCCTATTGATGTATATTTTTCAAGAGAAGACTTAAGAGTGATTGTGAAGCAGCCTCTTTTGCTTACCCAGACCTTGGAAAAGTTAATGATTATCGTAAATGTAACTGGCGGAGGCATAAGGGGGCAGGCTGAGGCAATCAGGCATGGAATAAGCAGGGCGCTTTTATTGTTTAATCAAGCATTACGACCTATGCTAAAACAACATAAATTCCTTACTAGGGATTCGAGAATGAAAGAAAGGAAAAAATACGGGCAGGAGGGCGCAAGAAGGCGGTTCCAGTTCTCAAAACGTTAATTAACCAATCTTTAGGCCTATTTTGTTGGAATAAGAAAATCCCTTGACGAAATAGGCTTTTTTGTTTTAAAATCAAACTGTATAGCACATTAGACCCATCCTCTAAAGGTGTTAGGATGGTCTATCCCGCTGGATTAGAACAAGGAAATGATATTGTAACAGATCCCTCGTTTATACACCCTGAAATTCCAGAGGGTTTGATATTTTCAGGGTAAGTTCGGGATTAATTCGTCCGCCTCGGGGCGGACTCATTAAGGAGAAAAAATTGATTAAGTGTGCAATTGTTGGTGCTACGGGTTATGCGGGAGAAGTTCTAACAGAACTACTTTTAAAACATCCTAATGTGAAAATTGAGGCCCTTTATGCAAAAATAGAAAAATCTCTGCCCATATCAGAGTTATTTCCGAGATTCCATGAAAGGCTGAATATTTTATGTAACCCTTTAAACATAAACGAGTTGAACAAGAAGGCTGATTTGATTTTTCTTGCGTTACCGCATAAAATATCAATGGAAATTGTCCCGGATATATTAAAAAGGGGCAAAAAAATAATTGACCTTAGCGCAGACTACAGGCTTAAGAATTTTAAAAAATATAAACAGTACTATCATGCGGATCATTTGGATAAAGAACACATAAAAGAAGCGGTCTACGGCCTGCCTGAGCTTTATAGAAAGGAAATAAAAAGTTCAAGGCTTATAGCGAACCCAGGCTGCTATCCGACTGCGGCTATACTTGGGTTGGCGCCGCTTTTTGCGAAGGATAATCTTATTGAATCTGATTCAATTATTATAGATGCAAAGTCCGGTTTTACGGGTGCGGGCAGAAACCCTATACCTCATTTTATATTCTCAGAGGTAAATGAGTCTATAAAGCCCTACAAGGTCAACATTCACCAGCATATGCCCGAGATAGAACAACAGCTGGGGTTTATGTCAAAAGAAGAAATCCAGATCACGTTCGTTCCGCATCTTATCCCGGTTGACAGGGGCATTATAAGCACTATGTATGTAAATCTCAGACGTGCACTCGATATGGAAGATTTATTTAAACTCTATAAGGAATTTTATAAAAACGAAAGATTTATAAGGTTATTGAAAGAGAACAGACTGCCGAATACCAAGGATGTAGTTGGAACAAACTTCTGTGATATTTCTTTAAATCTGGACGCTAAGAAGAAACGGCTTATCGTTATTAGCGCCATTGACAATTTATTAAAAGGTGCTTCCGGACAAGCGGTTCAGAACATGAACATAATGTTCGGATTTGAAGAGACTACTGCTCTGAAATGAAAAAGGCATATTGATGAAGAACTGTAAGGGTGGAATTTGCGCTCCAAAAGGGTTTTTAGCCAGCGGGATAAGTTCGGGTATTAAGAAGAAGGGGCTTGATCTGGCTCTAATCTATTCACGTCTTCCCGCCACGACAGCGGCGTTATTCACTAAGAACAAGATTAAAGCATCCCCTAATATTATTACAATGGGAAGACTCTCAAAAAATAAAAAAACATCTGCTATCTTGATAAATAGCGGAAATGCAAACTGCCTTACTGGGAAGAGAGGGCTGTCCGATGCCAAAAAACTGACATCTGTTGCGGCAAAACTTTTAGGCATAAATAAAAACTATGTACTATGCGCATCCACGGGTGTAATAGGGAAAAGGTTGCCTTTACATAAAATTGAGAAAGCTCTGCCTACTCTCGTCAAAAAGCTAAGCGCTCAGGGAAGTAAATATGCATCAAGAGCTATTATGACAACAGACAATATTAGAAAAGAGCTATCGGTTATTTTTAATACGGGCGGATACAATATAAAAATAGGCGCTATAGCAAAGGGCGCCGGCATGATTTCCCCGCATTTAGCGACAATGCTCTGTTTTATTTCAACAGACGCGAATATATCTTATGCGGCGCTTAAGAGTGCTCTTAAAGAGGCTACTGAAGAGACTTTTAATAGAATTACTGTTGACGGCCAGATGAGCACTAATGATATGGTAGTAGCTCAAGCAAATGGGCTGGCGGGAAATTTTATTATTACGCATGGCACAAATGATTTTAAGATATTTAAAATGGCGCTGAGTTTTGTCCTGGAACATCTTGCTAAGCTTATAGTTAAAGATGGGGAGGGGGCTACAAAATTTATTGAGATAACTGTGAAGAATGCCCGTACCTATAAAGATGCCTGCAATATAGCAAGAAATATCGCTAATTCTCCTCTTGTTAAAACAGCGATATACGGCGAAGATCCTAATTTCGGAAGGATACTCTCCGCTGCCGGCGCTTCTTCGGGATTTTTTGTGCCTGAAAAACTAAAGCTTTATATACAAGGCTTGGCTATCTTTAGAGAGGGCTCTGCCTGTAACCTTGGTATGCTTAAAAGTAAGCTAAATAAAGAAGAAGTGAATATAGCACTAGACCTCGGCATTGGAAAAGCATCTTATAAATTATGGACTACTGACCTGACCGAAAAATACATAAGAATAAACTCAGCTTATACGTCTTAAATTATGAAAGAAATAATAAAAAAGGCGGATATTTTAATAGAGGCGCTTCCTTATATAAGGTCATTTAAGGATAAAATTTTTGTGGTTAAGATAGGGGGAGAGAATATTGACGATAAAATTACATTTGAAAATTTTCTTAACGATGTCGCGTTTCTTAATTTTGTCGGAATAAGGGTTGTGCTTGTGCATGGAGGCGGGCAGTTAATAAGTAAAAAAATGAGGCTCTCCGGTATAACGCCTAAATTTGTCAACGGACTACGAATTACGTGCAAAGATACTATAATAATAGTTGAGGATGCCCTGTACAGATTAAACCAAATTATGGTCAAAAAACTTAAACACCTCGGCGTAAAAGCAATCAGCCTTTCGCCTAGGGATAATTGCGCAGTTTTTGCCAGGAAAAAAAACTCTAAGACAGATTTGGGCTTTGTTGGGGAGGTAAGCTCTATAAATAGAAAGAAGATCTCTGCGCTTTTGAAAAAGGAATACACTATAGTAGTTTGTCCTGTAGGAAGGGGGAAGAATTCTTTCTTATATAATATAAACGCGGATTTGGTCGCTTCAAAGATTGCCTCAGGCATAAAGGCCAAAAAACTTGTACTGATGACAAATGTTGACGGCATACTTTATACAACTAAAGAAAATAGATTGCTCTCAACTGTTTCAGAAAAATCTGCCAAAGGGCTTTTAAGGGAGAATATAATAGAGGGGGGTATGATACCCAAAATAGAAGCTGCGCTTGATGCTATAAAAAGGGGCGTTGACAAGGTGCATATTATAAACGCCAAGACGAAACATGCGCTATTACTCGAAATATTCACAAAAAGAGGCATAGGAACGGAGCTGGTGAAATAACTATGAAAACCGAAGAAATAATAAAGCTATATAATGAATACGTGATGCCCACATATATGAAAACTCCACTTATCCTTATAAAGGGTAAAGGTGCTAGGGTCTGGGATTTAAATGGAAAGGAATATCTTGATTTCTTTCCGGGCTGGGCCGTAAGCGGGATTGGACACTGCCACCCGGAGGTGGTAAGGGCGCTAACCAGACAGCTTTCCAAAATTATACACGTCTCAAATAATTTTTATAACGAACTGCAGGGGGAATTGGCAAGAATCATTTCTAAAAATTCATTTGACGGAAAGGTGTTCTTCGCGAATAGCGGAGCGGAGGTAAACGAGGCTGCGATAAAGCTCTCCAGGCTCTATGGCAAGCAGAGCAGATTTGAAATCATAAGTGCAGAAAATTCATTTCACGGTAGAACTCTTGCAACACTCACGCTTACCGGCCAAAAAAAACATAAGCAGGGTTTTGAACCTTTACCCTCCGGATTTAAGACTGTGCCTTTTAACGACATTATGGCCATCGAAAAAGCTGTCAGCGAAAAGACTGTCGCAATAATAATAGAGCTTATACAGGGTGAGGGCGGCATAAATGTAGCAACCAGGGAATACATAAGATTCCTGCGGCGTTTTTGTACAAAAAAGGATATTCTATTGATATTTGATGAGGTGCAAACCGGCATGGGGAGAACCGGTAAGATGTTCTGTTACCAGCACTTTGGAGTTGAGCCTGATATGATGACGCTGGCTAAAACCATCGGAGGCGGATTCCCTATAGGTGCGCTCATAGCTAAAAGAAAGATTGCCGATACTTTTACGCCGGGAACGCACGCATCTACTTTCGGCGGCAGTCCATTGGCCTGTGCCGCTGCGCTAGCAGTTTTTCAGGCGATTGAGAACGGCAATTTGCTTTCAAACGCGGCAATTATGGGAGAATGCCTGTTTGAAAAACTAAAAGGCCTGAAGGAAAAATTTTCCTTTATAAAGGAAATCCGGGGGATTGGGCTTATGTTAGGTATCGAACTTTTAAAACCGGGTAAATTCATAGCGGATGCCTGCATGCAGGAAGGCCTTTTAATAAACTGTACGCAGGAAAAAGTCCTGAGGTTACTGCCGCCTCTTACTATAAGTAAAAAGGATATCGACAGAGGAATGAAGCTACTAGAAAAAGGATTTTTGAGTGAGATATGAAAAAGGACATTGTATCTATAGATGACCTGTCCGTAAAAGACATTGAAAAGATATTTAAGCTTGCGGATGAGGTAAGGGCAGACAAAAAAAAGTTTGAAAATCTTCTTTCTAGAAAATCCCTCGGCCTTTTGTTCCAGAAACCCTCTAACAGAACCAGGGTTTCCTTTGAAGTAGGAATGACACAGCTCGGAGGGCATTCAATTTATCTCGGCCCGGACGATATAAAGCTTGGCGAGAGAGAGGCTGTAAAGGATGTGGCGAGGGTTCTCTCAAAATATCTCGACTGTATAGTCGCAAGAACCTATTCCCATAACGATATAGTTGAGCTTTCGGAATTCTCATCTATCCCTGTTATAAACGGCCTAAGCGACCTTATGCATCCCTGTCAGGCTCTAAGCGACGTATATACAATCAGGGATAAAAATCCTGCACTTAAAAGTATCAAGCTTGCATATATCGGAGACGGAAATAATGTGTTAAACTCACTTATTGCAATGGGAAGTAAACTCGGCCTATACATATCTATTGCCACACCAAAAGGATATGAGCCGAATAGAGAAATTTTAAACGCCTCACAGAAATACGCCGGAATAAGCGGTGTTAGAATAGAGCTCTCAAATGACCCATATAAGGCATCCAAGGATGCTGATTTTATCTACACGGATGTTTGGACAAGCATGGGTAAGGAGCATGAAAGAAAGATAAGGCTCAAGGCTTTTAAGGGTTTCCAAATTAATGCTGATTTACTTACAAAATGCAAAAAAGACTGCCTTGTAATGCATTGTCTGCCTGCGCATAGACAAGAGGAAATAACTGATGAGGTATTAGACGGGCCCAAAGCAATAGTCTTTGAACAGGCTGAAAATAGACTCTATATCCAGAAGGCAATTTTAATAATGCTATTGGGAGGTAAATAGAACTGAAGCTCTTAACCTCATTTGTCGCAATATGTTTCATTAATATCGTATTGGGAGGCGGCCTTTGCGAGAAATCCTATTCTCAGGAAAATAATGCACAGGAAAAAGACCAAAAGGTCATTCTCGAAGACGGGATTGCGGCGGTCGTAAATGGAGATGTTATTTCTTCAGGCGAACTGGAAGAAAGATTAAATCTTATTTTAACCATGAATAGTCGATATCTCAAAGATGCAGACAAAAACGACAGATTAAAAATATTGAGAAACGAGGTGATTGAACAACTCATTGAAGAAACCATCCTGCTGCAGGAGGCAAAAAAACAAGGCGTAACCGTAACGAACGAAGAGCTAGAATCATACAGGAATCAAATTTTAATATCGAAGCTTTTAAGTTCGAATATTGACTCAAAAATTACTGTTTCTGACGACGAGGTCTTTTCATATTATAACGATAATAAAAATCTTTTCGTGGAGCCTGATATGGTGAAGATAAGCGAGGTATTCCTTATGGTTAAACCGGGCTCAAAAGTTGAAGATTGGCAATCTGCCCAAAAAACTATGGACGACTTATACCAGAAGATAAAAGGCTCCAGTGATTTCTTATTGGCTGCAAAAGGATTGAATGCGGATGTATCCATAGGAAAATCGGAATTTTTAAAAAGAGGCGAATTGCCTCCCGAGGTTGAGGAGACGGCCTACAGTATTTCTGTAGGAGAACTTAGCCCTGTAATAAAATCTCCTATAGGCTTTCATATAATAAAGGTGGATGATAAAAAACCTTCCAAACAAAGAGACTTTGAGGAGGTGAGAGCTTATATTAAAGGAATTATTGTTAAAAAGGCACAGAGGAAGAGATATGAGGAATGGATTACAAAACTAAAAGCGGATTCAAAAATTGAAAAAAGACAAGTTAAAGGCAGCCCTGAATGAAATGGCGCTTCATCCCACACCCAGTCCGCCTTTGGCGGACTGGCGGGATTCCGCTCCATGAGCGGAGGACCGAAAAGTCAGAAACCACGGCTGTTAAGCCATGGAGCTTAATAGTCATTCTTTTTTCATCCTTCGCCCTAATTAACAACGCAGGAATTACTACCCTTGCGCAGGATAACAACAATCATGTGGTGAAAATTGACGTGGAAGGAAATACAAACATAGAAAAAGAGGAGATAATAGCCCGTCTGAAAGATTTTATCGGGCAGCAGATTGATTCAAAAAAACTGCAGAAGGGAATTTCAACTGTTTATGAGCTCGGGTTTTTTAAGGACGTTAGAATGAAAGCCGTTGATACGGGAGAAGGCATAACCCTCATCGCATCGGTACAAGAAAAACCCCAGCTTAAGAATCTACGCTTTGCCGGAAACAGATTTATCCCTGCAAGGCTTATTCAAAGGGCTCTAATGTTAGGACCCGAAGAGAGAAGATTTGTAGACAGGAAACTTCTTGATGACTGCACTGATAAAATACTTAAGATATGCAGGGACTCGGGTTATTATTTCGCCATTGCATATCCGAGAGTAGAACTTGATGAAAAAACCAATGAGGTATCAGTTAAATACATTATAGATGAAGGTAAAAGGGTAAAGGTAAAAAAAATTCTCCTTTTAGGCAATGTGCAGATAACCTCTAAAGAAATTTTTAACCTTATGTCCACTAAGGCCGGGGGATTTTTCGCATCGGATATTTTTTCCGATACCGACTTTCTTAAGGATATCGAAAAGATTACGTCTTTATATCACAAAAACGGTTTTATAAAAGCTCTGGTTTCAAATAGCTTGACCTTTGACGATACCAATGAACATGTGGCCATTTTAATATCAATTGATGAAGGTATAAAATATTATGTTGGTAATATCTCTATAGCTGGAAACACCGCTTTAAGCGAAACGGAATTTAGAGAGATATTCCCGCTTAAAGAAGGGGATGTTTTTAACAAGCAGAGTTTTTTTGAAGGTTTGAATAACATATATGGCTTTTATTCGCGAAACGGGTTTCTTCAATTCAAATGCGGCTATCATATAACGCATAGAGATGAAGCGCGTAAGAGCGATATAGATATATCCATACAAGAGGATAAATCTTTTACAATCAACGATATTATAATAAAGGGCAACAAAAAGACAAGAGATGAAATAATAAAGCGCCTGCTTTCCGTTAAAGAAAACGAGATATTTGATGGCTATAAGGTTTTTATAACGCAAAGGAAATTGGAGGGCCTTGGTTATTTTAAAAAAATCTCCATATTAACAGAACCGACGGAATATTATAACAAAAGGAATCTTATAATTGAGGTTGAAGAAGGCGGGACATCCATGTTTGAGGCCGGAATCAAGTATAGCACCGCGTATGATACCTCATTCTATACGCGATTTGATGAAAAAAATTTATTCGGGAGGGCTCAGAGGCTCACATTTAAAAGTGACCTCGGCGGAAGAAAAGAAAATGTTAGCCTTAGCTTTGTAGAACCTTATCTTTTCAGCAGGAATCTTAGGCTAAATACAGACCTATATTTAACGGAGTTAAAAATACCCAGAAGATACTTTAAGGAAAGAAGGTCAGGCGGTGATATCGGCTTGAGGGCTCCTTTATGCGGTTATACATTTGGTAGTATTATTTATAGACACGAGGAAATAAAAGCATTTGACATAGGGCCGGAAATAAGCGATTACATTTCACCTGGAAAAACATCGCTCGGAAGCCTTACGACAGGCTTAGCGAGGGATACAAGAGACAGCTATCTATACCCCTTAAAAGGCTCTCTCAATAGCCTGAATCTTGAAACCTCGGCAGATTTTTTGGGAAGTGATTACGATTTTATAAAAACGACTGCCGAATCCGATTTTTACTTTAATATGATAGGAGAAACCGTCTTTTTAATACGCCTAAGGGGTGGGACCGTCAGCACTCTTGGGGGAGAAATGGTACCTTTATTCGAAAGATTCTACTTAGGTGGCGCAAGTACCATAAGAGGATATGAAGAGGGGGAAATTGCCCCCAGGTCCGGAGGCAAGGCTATGGGTATAGTTAATTTAGAATATAAAATACCCCTTACAAAAAGCAAGGCATTCATAAGTTCGCTTTTTTATGACATAGGGAATTCATGGGAGAAGTTAAGTGATTTTGGGGAAGGAGGGCTAAAGAGGGGACTAGGAACATCTTTAGATTATAACTCTAGATTTGGTAAAATGAGTTTAATCTACGGTTATGGCATAGATAAGCAAAAGAGTGAGATTTATTTTAATATAGGGAATAATTTTTAACATAAAAGGAGTCTTAACATGTTAAAGGAGTTACTCCTAATTATAATGATTGTAACCTCTCTGCATCTATTACCAGAAAGCCTGTTTGCAGAAAAATTGGTCATAGCAGATTTTGACAGCGCAACAAACCTCACTAACCTGAGGGATGAATTCGGTACCTGGGGGCCGGATCCAGAGTACTCCGTTGTAGGAGTAAGAATGGCCTTTGACAGCGATATAAAACATGGGGATAAAGGAAGTTCTGTTAGGGTTGAATATGATATAGAAACCGGTAGAGATTATAGCGGCTATTCGGATGTTACAAGCCCTTCCGAAGAAGCCTATAATGGACTTTGGGTGAAGTTAGGAAAAGCAAACACCGAGGGTTTTGACAGATTAGTATTTTATATCAAAGGTGATGAAACAGCCGGATACCCTACAAAGATAAAGGTTGAGATAAGAAATTCAAAATATGAATCGGCCCGCTATTTGATTACAAATATAACTGATGAATGGAAAAAGGTCACAATACCTTTTAATAAAAAAACGGGTATAAAAGACTGGTCAAGGCTTACAGAATTTTTTATAAAATTCGACGAAGCAACATGTGATGAAAAAGTCGGAGCTATATATATAGATGACTTATATCTAAGCGATGAATAAAAAAATTTTCATAAGGGGGTAAATATGAAAAGATTTTGTTATGCTATAATATTACCAATCATTTTTCTTTCGGCTGAATGCTTCGCAGAAGGCTCCAGCTGGGACTGGTGGCATGACTGGACGGAAAGGTCATACTTCTATGTATATACCCAGAAAAAGCAGATGAATTACGAATGGCCTAACTCATGGTATACATATGTTCAGGGGAAATACGATTTTTCACCCACCATATATGGCCTTGAGTGGGACCTTGCGGATAGATATGTTAGTAAGGGAAGGCTTTCAAATTTGTACCTGAAAGTAAAACACCAGCCGGAAGTAAAATACCCCAGAGATGAGGAAAGCTATTATGAAAACTACGGTTTTACTGACGCCGAGTTAA
The DNA here is from genome assembly GCA_020052955.1 of Candidatus Omnitrophota bacterium. Taxonomy (GTDB): domain Bacteria; phylum Omnitrophota; class Gorgyraeia; order VGKN01; family VGKN01; genus JAGVOB01. The sequence goes on from JAGVOB010000210.1 coordinate 11,553, forward strand.
GTACTGATATAAGGATTATAGGAAATTGGAATCTGGCGTTAGGATACGGCCTAGAAAAAAGGATTTACGATTACCCGGATCCTTCTGCTTTCCAAGGAAAAGAAAGATGGGTATACGATGCCACTCTTAATTACTGGCGATTGAGAACCCCTGCAGAACTTGCTGCGGCTGGTTATACGACCAACCCTCAGCCAATGCCATTTGCAGATGAATCAGAATGGACAAATCATACATTTACAGTAGGTGTAAAATATTACGGAAGTGCATATGTGGATATAAAATATGGAACAAGCTGGTGGCCACCTGTATATGGCTCTGTGAGGACTATACCGGCAGAAGAAGACTGGGAATAAAACATAGGGCTTCACAAAAATCGTTCAGCCCTTGATTACGGAGATTAAAAAGTAGATTACAGAGATTAAGACTTAACGAGAAATCGCTGTAATCTTTTTAAAATCGTTGTAATCAACAGCCCGAAACAGAATTTTGTGAAGGGCTGAATAAAACAAAATAGGAGTTTCGCATGGCAAAAAAAGTTATACTTGCGTATTCGGGAGGTCTAGATACTTCATGCGCTATAAGATGGTTAAAAGGACAACATTTTGAAGTTATCTGCTTCATAGCGGATCTAGGTCAGAATGAAAACTTTACGACTATAGTAAAAAGGGCTGAACTGGCGGGTGCTTCTAAGGTATATATAAAAGATCTTCGGGGTGAGTTTATAAATGACTTTATAATACCATCTTTAAAAGCAAATGCGATATATGAGGGCAAATATTTCCTTACCACTGCCCTTGGTAGGCCTTTAATTTCAAAATATCTTGTCGAAACCGCCCGCAAGGAGAAGGCGGAAGCAATTGCCCACGGCTGCACCGGAAAAGGCAATGACCAGGTAAGGTTTGAGGTAACAGCAAGCATATTGGCTCCAGAATTAAGGATTATAGCGCCATTAAGGGAATGGGAGTTTAAATCAAGGGAAGAGGAGATAGAATACGCAAAAAAATATAAGATCCCGATAGACGTTTCTAAGAAAAAGCTTTACAGCGTTGATAGAAATATCTGGGGTATAAGCATTGAAGCCGGCATACTGGAAGACATTGAAAAGGAACCTCCGGAGGACGCATACCTAATAACCAAAAACCCTGATTATTCTGGGAGGCCTCCTAAATATATGGAGATCTATTTCGAAAGAGGCGTTCCTAAAAAGATAAACGGTAAAACCTATAAATTAATTGATTTAATCGAAACCTTAAATAAAACAGGTGGTCTTTACGGTATAGGGAGAACCGACCTGATAGAGAACAGGCTCGTTGGCATAAAATCCAGGGAGATTTACGAAGCGCCTGCTGCCGCAATACTCTATACTGCCCATAGGGAGCTGGAAAACCTGGTGCTCGACAGGGAATTGTCGCATTTTAAAGAGTTAATATCCCTTAAATATGCCGAACTGGTATATTACGGGTTGTGGTATTCTCCTTTAAAGCAGGCCCTTGACGGCTTCATTGATTCAACCCAGAAATACGTTACGGGCTCGATAAAATTAAAATTATTCAAAGGCAACTGTATAGCTGTAGGGAGAAAATCTGTGAATGCATTATATAAGAAAGAATTGGCAACCTACGGGAAACAGGATAAATTCAACCAAAAATTAGCCGAAGGATTTATAAAAATATGGGGGATGCCATATCAAGGTAAATTCAAAAATCAAAATTTAAAAATCAAAATTTAAAAGAGGAAAAATGGCAAAGAAATTGTGGGGCGGAAGATTTAAAAAAGAAATTGATAAAGATTTTTTTAAGTTTCAGAAATCTATCCATTATGATTATAAATTAGCCGAGTATGATATTTATCATTCTAGATTTCATGTTGAGCTTTTAGAAAAAGCTAATATTCTTACTAATAAGGAGGCAACTGCATTAGATAACGCTTTGTATGGAATTTTGAAACAGATACTGGAAGGCAAATTCAAACCCGATTTATCTTGTGAAGATATTCATACTGATATTCAAAACAGAGTTGAGAAAAAAATTGGAAAAAAAGCAATAAAATTAGCTTTAAAACTTCACACTTTAAGATCAAGAAATGCTCAAATTGCTTTTGATACAAAATCGTATTGTAAGAAAAAAAATGAGTTAATTTGTAGCTTATTGAAGGGGCTAAAATCTTCATTTGATCACCTTGCTAGAATAAATAAAGATATCTATATCCCTAGTTATACACATACGCAGAGAGCACAGGCAATTCCATTCAGGGACTATTTGGGAGCTTTTACATTAATGTTTAAAAGAGACTATGAAAGGATAGAAAAATTTTTACAAGATTACTTTATTGATATTGGACCTGGCACATTGGCTAATAGTTCTATATCCGATACTTATCAAAAAGCTATAGAGAATTTAGTCAACAAACATAAAAAAATGTTTAGGGATTATAGTTATAAGGTAATGGAAAATTCTTTGGATGCTATAAGTAACCGTGATTTTATTATTGAACTCTTAAGTATCCTTTCTATTTTACAGATGCATCTTTCTCGTTTGGCTGAAGATTTTATACTATATTCAACAAAGGAGTTTAACTTTTTCAACTTACCAGAAGAATTTTGCACTGGAAGTAGTTTAATGCCTCATAAGAAAAATCCTGATTTTTTGGAATTAGTTAGGGGGTATACTGGCAGAATCTACGGAAATTTAATCTCAGTTCTAACTACGATGAAGGGGCTCCCTTTGACTTATAATAGAGATATGCAGTTAGATAAGGAACCTTTATTTTCATCTGTAGAAATAATTGAGGACGAATTAAAAATTATGGCTAAGTTTATAAAAAAGGTGACTATAAAAAGAGAAGTTGTTGAAAAAGTATTGGAAGAAGATAGGACGCTATACGCTACTGAATTGGCTGATTGGTTAGTAAGAAAGCATGCTGTATCTTTCAAACAAGCGCATGATATTGTAGGTAAAATAATTATACTTACTGAGAAAAAAGGTGGAATTGAAAAAGTTAAAGATGTAGAATTAAAAAAGTTTTATCCTGAATTAAGCCAAAGTGTTATTAAACAAATAATGAACCTTAAGTATGCGAAGTCGATTAAAAGCTTAAACTTACTTGGCTTAGGAATGCCAAGTGGAATTCCATTGCCGAAGTAAAAATAATATGCACGACTTTAAATATAAAAGAAACTGCCTCTACTGCGAAGATGTAAGGGTTTTGGATTTGGCCAGACGTTTTGGCACGCCTCTTTATGTCTATAGCTATAAGACATTGACCGACCATTTCCTCAAGCTAAAGACCGCTTTTGAAGAAATCCGTCCGCTAATCTGCTATTCTGTAAAGGCTAATTCAAACCTTGCTATTTTGAAGGCGCTCGTTGACAAGGGAGCGGGATTGGATGTGGTATCAGGCGGTGAGCTCTTCCGCGCAAAAAAAGCAGGTTGTCCGGCTAAAAAGATAGTATATGCTTCTGTAGGCAAAACAGATTATGAAATAGAGACAGCTATAAAAATGGGTATATTGTTTTTTAATGTGGAGTCTCTACCCGAGTTAACGAATATAAATCGCATAGCAAAAAGAATAAACAGGACCGTAAATATCGCTATACGTATAAATCCTGACGTTGAACCAAAAACCCATAAGTTTATCACCACAGGTAAATTGACTAATAAGTTTGGTATTGATTTTAAAACAGCAGAAGATATTTTATCCAAGAGTAAGGATTTTTCTAATATATCCATTAAGGGGTTACATATTCATATAGGTTCACAAATTACCGAAAGCGCCCCTTTCATCGCAGCTGTTACCAAAATAGTTAATTTCATAGAAAAAATAAAGGGCAAAGGTATTAATTTAGAATACTTAAATATTGGCGGCGGTTTGGGCATTATTTATGACAAGGAAACGCCTCAGACGGCTAAAGAATTTGCAGGGAAAATATTGCCTACATTAAAAAAGACTGGCCTCAAAATAATCATGGAGCCGGGAAGGTTCATTGTAGGTAACGCCGGTATTTTGGTGGCAAGGGTGTTATACATCAAATCTACTCCTATAAAGAAATTTATTATTGTTGACGGGGGAATGAATGATTTAATCAGGCCATCGCTATATGGTGCATATCATACTATATTACCCTTACTAGCCAGCAAAACCAAACCGCAAGCCATGGGAAAATATGATGTAGTTGGACCTATCTGCGAAAGCGGGGATTTTTTTGCTAAAGATAGAGTGCTGCCGCCTGTCAAAGAAGGAGATTTTTTAGCGATTATGAGCACAGGTGCTTATGGATTTAGTATGTCATCTAATTATAACTCAAGACCTAGAGCTGCTGAAGTGCTTGTTTCAAGAAATAAGATATTTACAATTAGAAAAAGAGAAGGTTATAACAATTTGATATACAACGAGTTAACATCTTTTAATCCCGCCTTTTGCGGGATGAGAGGTTAATTCTCCGTAGCTTGCTGCGAGGTAGTTCATTTAAACAATAATGGATAAAATAAATTTTACTAAAATGGTTGCCTCCGGTAATGATTTTGTAGTTACAGAATCTTTACCAGCCAATACTTACAATTTATCAAATCTTGCAAAGAAAATCTGTGATAGAAAGTTTGGCGTTGGCGCTGATGGCCTGCTTGTATTAGAGCCTTCCGAAAAGGCTGATATCAGGATGCGGATTTTTAATGCGGATGGTTCAGAGGCCCAGATGTGCGGGAACGGTGCACGTTGTATTGCGCTATATGCAGGAAAGAAACGTATTAAAATTGAAACAAAAGCGGGCATAATCGAATCGCTAATTAATAAATATAATGTAAAAATAAAACTTACTAAACCAAAGAATCTAAAATTGAATACACCTATAACAATCGACGGAAAGATTTCTTATGTTAATTTTATAAATACCGGGGTGCCTCATGCGGTAATATTTGTAAGGAATCTGGATAAGGTCGACGTTTTTAAGTACGGGAGAAAAATAAGGCACCACAAGAAATTCTCACCCTACGGCACAAATGTGGATTTTGTAAGAGTGCTCGATAAAACATCTATCAAGTTAAGAACATACGAAAGAGGGGTAGAAGATGAAACTCTTGCATGCGGCACTGGCGCAGCGGCATCAGCCATTATTGCAGGCTGCAAATTTAACTTACTAGATCACAACATGTTAAAGGTCTTTACAAAAGGCGGGGAATTACTAAGGGTATACTTTGATAGAACTAATAACATATTTAAAAATGTATGGTTAGAAGGCAAGGTGCATATAGCTTACAAAGGAGTGTATTATGTTTAGAGGTTCCATTGTTGCCCTAGTCACACCTTTCAAAAATAATAAAGTAGACGAGAAGAAGCTAGAAGAATTGATTGCCTGGCACATAAAGGAAGGCACTGATGGAATTGTGCCTTGCGGAACAACCGGCGAATCCACAACGCTATCCTGGGCAGAGCATGAAAGGGTTGTAGAGATATCTGTAGAGGTTGCAAATAAAAAACTCCCTGTTATAGCGGGAACCGGTTCAAATTCTACGGAAGAGGCTATAATGCTCACCAAGCATGCCGCGAAAATAGGCGTTGATGGGTCTTTACAAGTTTCTCCATATTATAATCGTCCCACGCAGAAGGGTCTTTATCTCCATTTTAAGTCTATTGCAGAATCAGTAGATATACCTATAATTCTCTATAACATTGCATCGCGCACAGGAGTAAATATAGAGCCGGAAACCATGGCAAAATTAGCCAATGACTGTAAAAATATTATAGGCGTAAAAGAGGCGTCTGGAAATCTGGACCAGATGAGCAGGATAAAAGCACTATGCCCTGAAAATTTTATACTGCTATCCGGAGATGACAGCTTAACTTTACCCATCCTGTCCATAGGCGGAAAGGGCATTATATCGGTAGTAGCCAATATAGTGCCGCGCGATGTAAAAAATATGGTGGTGGCATTTGAAAAAGGTAACATCAAAGAGGCCAGGAGATTACATTATAAACTTCTTCCTCTGATTAAGGCTATATTTATAGAAACTAATCCTATTCCCATAAAAACAGCTATGGGTATATTAAAACTATGCGCCCCTCAATTAAGACTTCCAATGTCGCCAATTGGAGAGGAAAACTACGAAAAACTAAAAAAGGCTTTAAAAGACTATAAATTAATCTAGCCTACCTATGGTGCATTGTAAAGTAAATAAGGGTTTAATGCAAAAATCAAAGTGCAAAAATCAAAATCACAAATCAAAGTGTAAAAATTTTAAGTTGCTTTTGAATACGACGATGTCTTAAAGAAATTTTGAATTTTGCATTGTCATTTTGATATTTTTTTTTGATATTTGAATTTCTAATGATAATGTTATTTAGTAGACAGAGCACTATGGCATAGCTAATCGGAGGGAAACTTGATTAGACTTGGAGTTAGCGGTTGCTTTGGAAAAATGGGATCAAGAACCACAACCCTTGCTTTGAAGGATAGTGATTTCAAGATAGTTATGCTCCTTGAGAAAACTGGGCATCCAAAAATCGGTAGTATATTTGAGGGTATTCTTATTACAGATGACCCTAGAGAAATAAAAAAGGTGGACTGTCTTATTGAGTTCACGCTCCCGGATATTACCATTGGCCACATGGAAATGGCCTTAAAATATAAAAAGCCGTCTGTTATAGGTACTACCGGTTTTACCGATGAGCAAAAATCCAGATTAAAAGAAATCTCTAACAGTATACCTATATTGCTTTCGCCGAATATGTCTATAGGAGTAAATGTGCTATTTAAGCTTGTAAATCTGGGCGCAGGAGTCCTAAGGGATTACAAAGTGAGTATTATAGAATCACATCATATGCATAAAAAGGATGCGCCTTCGGGGACGGCCAAAAGGATAGCTGAAATAGTAAAAGAGGTCTCTGGCAAGGAGGTTACGGATATAAAATCGATCAGGGAAGATGAGATTATTGGCGACCATGAGATTATACTTGATAGTGCAATGGACACTATAAGACTTATCCATTCTGCTAAAAACAGAGATATCTTCGCCATGGGCGCACTTCAAGCTGCAAAATGGATAATAAAAAAGGACAGGGGTATTTTTGATATTAAGGATATGATGCAGGGAGGCTAAAAAATGTCAATGTTAATCCCGCCTTTGGCGTTCCACCAAAAGGCGGAACGAGAGGTTAATTTTCTACAGCTTGCTGCGTTCCGTTTTGTAAGAAAGTTGATACCTCACAGCTTGCTGCGAGGTAGTTTATTGAGAAGTGTTATAATAACGTTTATTATTGCACTACTTATTGGCAAAAATGCGATGGCCTTAGAGATGAGGTCTGCATCATTTAAGTCTAGCGAAGAAATACCTCTGCGATATACCTACAATTATGAAAATCTCTCGCCCCATCTCGCGTGGTCAGACGTACCTCCCGGCACAAGAAGTTTTGTTATTATTTGCGAGGATCCGGATGCGCCTTTAAAGGCATGGGTCCACTGGGTGATGTTTAATATACCCAAAGATATTAGAGAGCTTAAAGAGGGGCAGCCCTCTCAGGAGATCTTAGATAATGGGGCGATTCAAGGTTCAAACGATTTTGGAAACTTAGGTTACGATGGCCCTGCCCCGCCGCCTGAATCATCGCATAGATACATATTTAAACTTTATGCTTTGGACACAATGCTTAATCTAAAACCCAGGACAGCAAAGAAGGAACTGTTAAAATCCATAGAAGGGCATATAATAGGAGAGGCCAAACTTATTGGAACATACGGCAGATAATCCTATATTGACTTGTCAAGTAAATAATACTTTAATCCAAAAATCAAAATGCAAAAATCAAAATTTAACCTCTGAATACCTTTTGCTGCCTATCTTTTTCCTTAATTTTTGGATTTTGATATGTCATTTTGATATTTAATTTTTGATATTTGAATTTGAGATGATAACTCTATTTAGTAGACAACACAATATAATAAAGCCTTCCATAACAGGTTTCCGTGTGGCTCATCCTGAGCTTTTGCGAAGGAACCGGCCATTGTTCATCCCTGCCCGCCTTTGGCGGGCACACCCTAGCCCCCGCATGGGGCATGGATGTGGTTTTCCCCTCGTTTAGCTCGGGACTTTGCTGGCCCGCAAATGTATAAGATTATATTTAAGGATTAGGGAAGAGTATATATGAATATTGATTCATCCGACAAATTAAAGAAACTTCCACCATATCTTTTTGTCGAAATTGACAGGGCAAAGAGGAAATTGAGGGAAGAGGGTAAGGACCTAATCGATTTAGGGATAGGCGACCCGGACCAGCCAACCCCCCAGTTTATAATCAACAAACTCTATGAAGCGGCGAAAGATCCCGCTAATCATAGATATGCCTTGGATAGCGGAATGTATCTTCTGAGAGCTGAAATTGCAAGTTGGTATAAGAATAGATTTGGCGTTGACTTAGACCCCGAAAATGAGATTTTACCGTTGATTGGTTCAAAGGAGGGTATTGCCCATTTTCCTTTAGCCATATTAAAGAGAGGTGACTATGCCCTTGTGCCGGATCCTTGTTATCCTCCCTATAAGAGCGGCACTATCCTTGCTGACGGAAAAATCTATTCTATGCCGCTTTTGGCTAAGAATAACTTTCTTCCTGATTTAAATAAGATACGCCGGCACGGTTTGAAAAAGGTAAAAATTATATTTATTAATTACCCTAATAATCCTACCTCCGCAGTTGCAACGGATGAATTTTATAACGAGCTGATTAAGTTCGCCTTAGAAAATAATATCATAATAGTATCAGACCTGGCCTATTCTGAAATCACATTTGATGGATATAGAGCAAGGAGCCTGCTGGAATTTGAAGGCGCGAGAGATTGTGTTATAGAATTTCACTCTTTGTCAAAAACCTACAATATGACCGGTTGGCGGTGCGGATGGGCATGCGGCAATAGTAAACTGGTTTCTTTATTGGCAAAGGTAAAATCAAATATTGACTCAGGTATATTTCAGGCCATACAGGTAGCGTCTATTGCTGCTTTAAAAAGCGATGCAAGACATATTAAAGATATGTGCTTATTATACCAGGAACGTAGAGACCTCTTGTTGAGAGGGCTCAAATCAATAGGGTTAACACCTAAAATCCCGCTTGCTACATTCTATGTATGGTCCAAGATCCCAAGGAGGGAAACTTCCTCAAACTTTGCAAGATTATTTTTAGAAAAAGCGAATATTGTAGTTACGCCGGGAGTTGGTTTCGGTCCGCACGGAGAAGGCTACATAAGGATGGCTTTAACTGTACCCAAAGAAAGAATCCATGAAGCTATCGAAAGACTGAAAAAAACTATATAAAGATAAATGCGACCACAATTGAATGTTAACATATTTAGGGTCGCATTTAAATAAAACCAACCGATATGTTAAGTCTCATAGTTGGTTTTATTTAGCTTAAGAAAAAATGGTTAGCGTATACTTGGGCGTGGGCTCTAACTTAGGCAACAGGCGTGAAAATATTAAAAAAGCTGTAGCTCTACTTGCAGGAATACCTGGCATAAAGCTATCAAAAATATCCTCATTATATGACACTTTGCCTGTCGGCGGCCCAAAACAGAGAAATTTTCTTAACGGGGCCATAAAGATAAAGACAAACCTTTCTCCTCTTAGGCTTTTAGGATATTTAAAGGGAATAGAGAAAAATTTGGGCAGGAAGAAAACCGTAAAAAATGGGCCTCGTCAAATAGACTTGGATATTCTGTTCTATGGAAACACGTTAATAAATACAAAAGAACTAAGGATTCCACACCCTTATATGTTTAAAAGGGATTTTGTGTTAAAGCCTCTCAAAGAGATAATATGATTATTATAAAACAAATAAAATCGATGTCAAGGTGGGCAAAGACCCAAAAAAATAAGGGAAGAACTATAGGTTTTGTTCCAACTATGGGGTATATTCATGAAGGCCACCTTTCGCTTGTCAGAAAGGCAAAAAAGGACTGCGACAGGGTAGTTATGAGCATTTTTGTAAACCCTATCCAGTTCGGCCCTAAAGAGGATTTTAAGAGGTATCCAAGGGATTCAAAAAGGGATTATAGGCTTGCAAAGTCCGCCGGAGTAGATTTGATTTTCTATCCCTCAACAAAAGATATGTATCCTGATAATTTTCTTACATACGTTAGCGTTACTGGTTTAACAAATATTTTATGCGGCAGGTCGCGTCCAGACCATTTTAAAGGGGTTACAACAGTGGTTACTAAACTATTTAATATAATAGCGCCTGACATAGCATATTTTGGCCAAAAAGACGCACAACAGGCCATAGTAATAAAAAAGATGGCGGAGGACCTGAATTTTCCCATAAAAATCAGCGTTCTACCTACTGTAAGAGAGGGCGGTGGCCTGGCAATGAGCTCAAGAAACACTTATCTTTCTGCTTCCGAAAGATATGATGCTTTGGTTATTAATAGGGCTCTTAAGTCAGCAAAGAGATTAATTTCTTCTGGAGAATTAAACGCATATATGGTAATATCTCACATTAAAAAGTTGATAAAACAAAAGAAATCTGTTAGGATAGACTACGTAGAAGTCGTGGATATGAATAGCCTTAAGAAAATAAATAAAATCTCCGGCGGTGTCCTAATTGTAATTGCCGTATTTATAGGAAAAACAAGGCTCATAGACAACATAACTTTAAAGATATAATATATGTTAAGGATAATTTGCAAATCAAAGATACATAATGCCACGGTTACGGATGCAAACCTGAGGTATTCAGGCTCAATAACAATAGATAAAAAACTTCTTGAAAATGCCGACATAGTAGAGGGCGAAAAGGTTCAAATAGTTAATATAAATAATGGCTCCAGGATTGAAACATACGTCTTGGCTGGCAAGGCTTCTTCGGGAACAATCTGTATGAATGGTGCTGCTGCAAGATGGGCTCAAATTGGCGATAATATAATTATCATTTCATATGGATTATTTACCGAAAATGAAATAAAAAACTTTAAGACCAAGATTGTACACGTCGATAAAAAGAATAGGCTAACAAAGATAAAATGACTTATAGAGAGACCGATAAGGAAAAGAAATACGCTCAGGAACTAAGAAAGAAAATAACCAGACTAAAAAAAAGCCGTAACGCTGTAATAATAGTTCATAATTATCAGAGGGATGAGATTCAGGACATCGCTGATATCAGCGGTGATTCATTGGCCCTTTCTCAGGCTGCCGTAAGAACGGATGCGAAGGTTATCGTATTCTGCGGCGTTCATTTTATGGCTGAGAGTGCTTCCATATTAAACCCTGCCAAGGTTGTTCTCCTTCCTGTGGCTGAGGCAGGATGCCCTATGGCAGATATGATTACACCCGAAAAACTACGTGCAAAAAAACTGGAGTGCCCGGACGCAGCTGTTGTATGCTATGTAAACTCCTCCGCAGAGGTAAAGGCCCAAAGCGATGTGTGCTGCACTTCTAGCAACGCAATAGAGATAGTAAAGTCCCTCAAAAATAAGCGTATAATATTTGTCCCAGATAGAAATCTTGCCACATACGTGCAATCCCAGGTCCCCAAAAAAGAGATAATACCCTGGAGCGGATTCTGCCCTACTCATATAAGGCTTCAGGAGGAAAATGTCATTTCTACTAAACGCCTTCATCCGGAGGCAGAGTTTATTGCCCACCCAGAGTGCCAGCCGGATGTCCTTGCTCTTGCAGACCATATATGCTCTACCGGAGGCATGTTTACTTACATTAAAAAATCTCATAAAAAAGAATTTATAATAGGAACTGAAAGCGGAATGCTTTATAAATTAAAAAAAGAAAACCCTCAAAAAAATTTTTATCTTCCTACGGAAAATCTTATATGCCCTAGTATGAAATTAACCACGCTCGGATGGGTGGCGCATGCCTTAGAATACATGGTGCATGAGGTTAAGGTGGATGAGCAGATAAGGCAAAAGGCAAAGCGGTCACTGGATAAGATGCTTGAGATATCAGGTGAAAAGAAATGGATGGCTGTTAGCGGTTATTAATTTTATACATCCGCGGCCAGTAAAGTCCCTAG
>JAGVOB010000088.1 GCA_020052955.1 Candidatus Omnitrophota bacterium
AAAATCCGGGATGACCTTGTAAAGCCGAGCAAATCCTCATCGGATTTGCTCATACAACCCCTTCGGGGCAAATTTTGTTATCGCAAAATTTGGGTTTATCGGTTTTTAAATAAAAACAAGTTATGGGTTATGAGCTATAACGAAAGAAGTAGTCTTTAACTCATAACCCATAACTATATCTCGTGTGCGCAACCTGTCTATAAATTATTACTTCTTATATTTCAATTCTGTGCCGCAATCGGGACAGTATTTCGCACTATCTGCAAAACTCTTCCCGCATGATGAGCAAAACTTTGGAAGCGACTTTTCTGTCTGCTGAGCATCACTTAATTCATCCTGCGTCTTTGCCTGAGTCTGTGCGCCTGCTGCAGATTGCCCCTTAAATCTCAAAGGCGTTCCATCATTAGGGCAATTCTGCGTACCCCCCGTATAGCCCTTGCCGCAGGTAGGACAGAACTTTGTCTCCATAGCATCCCCTATCAGGGCGCCTCCGGCTGCTCCGGCCGCTGCGCCTATAAGAGCCCCTTCGGCACCACGACCGCTCTGATGGCCTATTATCGCCCCGGTGCCAGCTCCTATCAGAGTGCCTATACCCGCTCCCTGCTGCGTTGTAGTGCAACCCGTAAAGGCAATCACACACGCTAGCGTTATAACCCAAATACAAATCTTCATCTTATTTCACCTCCATCTTTTAGATTTGTTAAACTATAACACAAATTTCCCTGTAAATCAATATGTTCTTAACCTGAGAGCATTGAAAAAGCCTTTCTTTTCAATGCTCTCATCCGCCTCGGGCGGAGACTTTAGTCTCGACGAGAGATCTGGTAATGCATACCGGAAAAATGCCTAAAGCACAGGTTTTGCAACGGTCTCAACCTCTAAATAAAACCAACTATGAGACATATCGGTTGGCTTTATTTACTTAATAACCCTTATCCTGTATAGCGGCCAGTATATGAGGAATGCCTTTCCTACCAGATTCTTTTTCGGCACAAATCCCCAGTATCTGGAATCTCTCGAACCGGCACTGTTATCTCCGAGCATATAAAATGATTTATCCGGAACCGCCACCCGCTGCCCTTCGCCGCCAAATTCCCCCCTGTTATAATAATACCTCTGGCCGAAGGAATCTATCCCGCTTATGGGCTTATCATTTATATAAAGTGAGCCCTCTTTTATTTCAAGGGTTTCTCCTCCAAACACAACCAGCCTTTTTATAAGATATTTCTTTTTTTCCTCTGTTGATTTAAACACCACCACCTCTCCTCTTTTCGGAGGTATGAAGTTATATACGAATTTATTGACAAAGATATGGTCACCCTCTATCAGGGTTGGTTTCATAGAACCCGTGGGGATTTTAAAAACACCCATTATAAAGGTCCTGACAAATAGCGCCAGGACTACCGCTATTATTATGGACTCTGCATATTCTCGCACTACCGATTTACAGGGTAATTTAATTTTCACTACGCACTCCTTCTTTGTTTAAATGCGACCACAATTGAATTTTAATATATTTATGAACGCATTTACCCTGTGGTTCGACTTCGCTCACCATCCCGAGTAAAATCGAGGGAAGTGTAACGAAGGGTCTAAATAAAACCAACCTATATGTTAAGTCTCATAGTTGGTTTTTATTTGTATTTTCAAATCAGATCTTTAACACAGCCATGAATGCTTCTTGCGGTATCTCGACCCTTCCAAATTGTTTCATCCGTTTCTTGCCGAGCTTCTGTTTTTCCCAAAGCTTCCTTTTCCTTGTTATATCGCCGCCGTAACATTTTCCGGTAACATGCTTCTTGAGCGGCCTCACGGACTCTCTCGCTATTATCCTCTCTCCTATTGAGGCCTGAATTGCAACCTCAAAGAGCTGCCTCGGTATAATCTCCTTTAGCTTTTCAACAAGCTGCCTGCCCTTAAGATATGCCTTTTCTTTCACGACTATGAAAGACAGGGCGTCACAGCTTATACCATTTATAAGTACATCTAATTTTACAAGTTTCGAAGGCCTGTATCCCTTAAATTCGTAGTCTAAAGAACCGTAACCCCGTGTTATAGATTTAATCTTATCATAGAAGTCTACCACTACCTCAGATAAGGGGAATTCATAGGTAAGCATCACGCGGCTTGGATCTATATACTCCGTAGATATATGGACGCCTCTTCTCTCCTGCGAAAGTTGCATAATTTCACCTACAGACTCCGCAGGCACAATCAGGAATGCCTTTATGTAGGGCTCTTCGATCTGCCTTATCTGGACCCGCGGAGGAAGATTAGAGGGATTATCTATCTCTACGACCTTTGCGTCTATCAAAATAACCTTATAAACGACGCTTGGTGTTGTGGCTATAAGATTTAAGTCAAACTCCCTCTCAAGCCTTTCCTGAATTATATCCATGTGCAAAAGCCCGAGGAAACCGCACCTGAACCCGAACCCTAAAGAGACGGATGTTTCGGGCTCATAGACAAAGGAAGCATCGTTAAGGCTTAGCTTATCGAAGGCATCTCTCATGAGGGAAAAATCCTTGCTGTTTACGGGATAGAGTCCGCAAAATACCAGAGGCTTTACCTTTCTGTAGCGCTCAAGCGGTTCCTTTGCGGGGGTTTTAGAGCTGGTTATCGTATCGCCTATATGGATTTCCTTCGGGTCCTTTATGTTACAGCACAGATACCCTACATCGCCGCATGCTAATTCATCCACAGGCACAGCTTTCGGAGTAAGCACCCCGAGTTCCTCTACTACAAATGATTTTTGCGTGCCCATTATTGTTATAGGTATACCCTTTTTCATGCTGCCGTTAAAGATCTTAATATATAAAACTACGCCCTTGTAAGTATCATAGGTAGAATCAAATATAAGCCCCTGCAGCGGATTATTTATATCCCCGCTGGGAGGAGATATCTTATCTATAACTCTCCTGAGAATCTCCTCTGTCCCGATTCCCTCTTTTGCGCTTGCCATAATCGGCTTCTGGTCTGTGATTTTAAGTATTTCGATTAATTGCTGGCTTACCTGCGCCGGCTGTGCGTTTGACAGGTCTATCTTGTTTATAACCGGTATTATAACCAGGTTATGCTCCTTCGCAAGGTAGTAGTTCGCTACGGTCTGCGCCTCAACTCCCTGTGCAGCATCCACTACCAATATAGCACCCTCGCATGCAGCGAGAGACTTCGAGACCTCGTAGGAAAAATCGACATGGCCGGGGGTATCGATTAAATTTAACATATAATTATTACCGTCAGCATGCTTATAGCGCAGCCTGACAGCACTTGCCTTTATTGTTATACCCCTTTCCCTTTCTAAGTCCATGTCATCCAGAAGCTGGTTCCTGAACTCCCTCTCTGTTATCGCCCCCGTAAACTGAAGCACCCTGTCTGCCAGCGTGGACTTCCCGTGGTCTATGTGTGCGATTATGCAAAAATTTCTTATTAATGCCTTATCCATTTTTAAATAAAAATTTCTTACCGTCTTCCACCAGTTGCGAAGCCTTCTCTTTGGTAGAGGCTTCAGTGCAAATCCTTAGTATGGACTCTGTGCCGGAGGGCCTGAAGAATATCCATGATTCATCCTCAAATATCAATTTCATTCCGCCCAGATTTTTTCTGGCCTTAATAACCCTGCCAAAAAATTTCTCCAAAACATTACCGGAAAGCTTTTTAAAAACCCTGTTTCTCTCATTCAGAGGAAGCCTTACATCTTCTCTTTTGTAAAAGGGCATTCCAAACTCTTCTTCCATGCCCTTCATAATCTCGATTATGGATTTTTTCCTCATGGCCATCATCTCAAGCAGCAATAACCCGCCGAGTATCCCGTCCCTTTCCGGGATATAATTCTTATAGCCTATACCACCCGATTCCTCCCCCCCTATCAGTATATCCTTGGTGCGCATGAGTTTTGTAACGTATTTAAAGCCAACCTGCCTCTCATATATCTTCAGGTTATACTTTCTGGCTATTTTATCTAAGATCTGGGTTGTTTGAATAGAGCGCACGACGGCCCCTGTAAGTTTTCTGTCCTCGACCATATGCAGAAGAAGAAGGCAGAGCATCTTCTGTCCGTTAATAAATTCACCGTCCGGGCTCATCGCCGCTACCCTGTCAGCATCTCCGTCGTTTGCAATACCAATATCATAGCGGCGCGAGGCCATCGCCATTGACAGCTCCTTTAGATTTCGCGCTATAGGCTCGGGGTTAGTGCCGCCAAAGGAAGGATTTATGGAATTATGAAGTATATCCACAGAACAGTTTGTGCCCTTTAGAATTCTGCTGAAGTAATCGCTTGAGGTACCATACATAACATCCACAAGTATCCTTAAGGAAGCTTCTTTTAAAACCCTCATATCAACATAACTTTTTAGAAACCTTATATAAGGCCCGCTTACATCCCTTATTACAATCTTATTTTTCTTGGTCAGCTTCTCAAAGTCGCCGATATTTATCTTTGACCTATATAGCTGCCTCTCAATATTCCTGGTTATACTCACGTCCGCAGGCCCGGCAAAATCCCCCTTGAATTTTATGCCGTTAAAATGCGCGGGATTGTGGCTGGCGGTAACCATAACGCCCCCCGATAATCCCATATCCTTTATCGTAAAGCTAACCGCAGGCGTCGGCGTAAAGCCGTCTGTCAGTATCACCCCTATGCCGTTTGCCGCCAGAACGCTTGATATGAGCCTGGCGTAGGTATCCGAGAGAAATCTGGTGTCATATCCGACTATCAGCCTTGGGCACTTAAGCCCCTTTTTCTTTAAATAGTCGCTTATCGCCTGGGCTATTGTCTTGACATTTTCAAAGGTGAAATCCTCCGCGATAACCGCGCGCCAACCGTCGGTGCCGAATTTTATTCTGCGCATTTTCTTAGACTCTCTATAGCTTTTCTGATATCCGCACTTCTGAACACATAGCTGCCCGCCACAATAACATTTGCGCCTGCCAAAATTACTTCCTTTGCATTTTTATCGTTTATCCCTCCGTCAACCTCAATATCCCTTTCAAAGATTTTCCTAAGCGCCCTTATCTTAGGGAGGACCTCGCTCATAAAGGACTGCCCCCCGAAACCCGGCTCAACGCTCATAATAAGCACCATATCTATTTCCTCAAGGAAATCCTTTATCCTCAAAAGCGGTGTTTTGGGCTTAAGCGACAATCCCACCTTTATATTGGCCTTTTTAATCTCCTTTATCAAAATTAAGGGATTCTCCTGTGCCTCAACATGGAAGGTCAGGATATCCGCACCGGCGTCTATGAACCTTTTTGCGAGCTTAAGAGGCTCATTAATCATAAGGTGGACGTCTAAAATAAGGGACGTATTATCTTTTATAGCTTTAACTATATCGGGGCCTATCGTTATATTAGGAACAAAATTACCATCCATAACGTCTATGTGTACAAGATCCGCCCCTGCACCCTCCAGCCTCTTAATTTCATCTGCAAGCCGGCTAAAATCACAGGATAAAATTGAAGGTGCTATTTTTATTTTTAACATTCTCTTAAGGTTAAAAATTTAAAACCTCCTTTAGGCATTTTGCCTGTTTTTCTTTATGCGGGCCGATTACAGCTACATTCAAAAATTCATCCCTTAATATCTCCTTGGCTAGAAGCCTTATCTGTTCCCTGCTAACCTTATTAACTATACCGATGATTTCACTTATAACATAATATTTTGAATCGGCTGATATATTTTCACCCAGCCACATCATGTGGTCAAGAGTATCTTCCATACTGATAAGAAGCTGGCCGCAATAAAAATCCTTGGCGCGCTTTAGCTCCTCAGCTGATGGAGGCTCCTTTTTCATCTTATTTAACTCAACTATTATGGCTGCCAGCACCTCTTTAAGTTTGCTGTTCTCTACGCCAGCACTTATTACAAGAGAGCCAATATCTGCATATCTTCTATAGTGGCTTCCAATATCATAGGCAAGCCCGAGGTTCTCCCGCAGATGTTGAAATAGCCTTGATGACATATTTCCTCCGAGTATAATATTAAAAAGGCTCATAGCAAACCTCTTGTGGTTATTCTTGGATGGCGCGTAAACACCGAGTGTGAGGTGGGTTTGCTCTGTTTCCTTAAAAAAAACGTTTAATTTTGGCCCATGCGGAGATTTTTTTGCAACGGTGAATTTTACCGGCGAACTCTTCTCTCTATGGCCAAATAAACCTGAAATAGCACTTTTAAACCCTTTGAGGTCGATTGAGCCGCATCCGGAAAATACAATATTTGAGGGATTGTAGAATCTCTCCTTATAATCCATTACATCTTTTCTGGTAATATTCTTTACCGATTCAAAAGTCCCGGCAAGCGGCATGCCGAGAGGATGGTCCTTAAACAGAATCTCGTTCAACATGTCATGAACAAGGTGGGCCGGCTGGTCAAGATACATCTTTATCTCTTCCATTATCACCCTGCGCTCAAGCTCTAAATCCTCTTCTGAAAGTTTTGCATTAAGCAGCATGTCCGATAAAACGTCTATGCTAAGGTTCAGTTTTTTATCCAGTATCTTAATGAAATAGCAGGTAAATTCCTCTGAAGTAAAACCGTTCAGCTGGCCTCCTACCCCCTCTATCGCCTCCTTAAGCTCCCTGGCGTTTCTCTTTAAGGAGCCCTTAAACAACAGGTGCTCCAGAAAATGAGATATGCCGGAATTTTTCTTGTTTTCGTATCTGCCGCCTGCGCGTATCCATGTACCGCATGACACTGACCTCATATGAGGCATATTATAACTGCATATCTTAAGGCCGTTTCCTAATGTTTCTATCTTATACATTTTTTTAATCGACGCGCAGAATGCGCCAAAGATTATCCCGCGAAGTATCGCAAAAATATCAAAGAGATTTTTGCGATGGCAAACGAAGCGGGACCATTCAGTAAACCGCGGGCTTTAGCCCGTGGAGATTCATTTCCTGATTGAATCAAGATAACCCTGCAGGATTATCCTTGCCGAGGATTTATCAAGTATACCTTTCCTCTTCTTCCTGGACAAATCAAAACCTATAAGGAACCTCTCTGCCTCTTTTGTTGAAAGCCTCTCATCCCACTCATGCACGGGGATATTTACAATTTTTTTAAGCTCATTAATAAAATTTAAAACCTCGCGCGTTTTACTTGAATATGTCCCGTTCATATTCAAGGGCTTACCGACTACAACCGCCTCTATCTGATTTTCTTTTATAACATCAAGCAGCATATTCAAATTCCTATCCGCTATAGTCGTAAGAGGGTGTGCGAGTAAGCCGATTTCATCGCTGATTGCAACACCCATCCTCTTATCCCCGTAGTCAACGCCTAAAATTTTCATGACATTAATACAAATGCATTAAGTAATTCTACACTTAAGCACAAGTTTACGAATGAGCGAAAGCGAGCGCAGGAGTTCGTCTATGAGGCAAAACTTCTCCGTAAGCTGCTTCTTTGTTACCCCTGATAGGGGATGGGGGTGCCCATAGGAGAAGTTTAGCCGAATGCGACGAGCACCGCCAGCGAAGGAGTAAATTGGGCTTAAGCATATTATCCTTCTTGTTATTGCAAGATATTTATTGCGTTTGTATTAGCTAAACCTCAAAAGTTTTTTTCTTTCCTTAAGGGCATTATAAAGATCCTTTATCTCCTCTAGCCTCTCCTTCGGGCATATCAGCGTGGCATCGCCTGACTTAACCATAACAAGGTTATTCACGCCTATTGCTCCTAATAAATGATTATCCTCGCAAAAAGCAATACAATCCTTTGTATCAAGCCCTATAAAATTCCCCTTTACAACATTGTTAAAATTGTCTTTCGGCAGTATTCTTTCAAGCGCGCGCCAAGAGCCTACGTCGTACCAGAAGAAATCCGATACTACTGCTTTCATGTCAAGACTCTTTTCCAGCACCCCCTTATCGATAGAGATATTTTCAAATCCTTGATAGTTCTTATCTATAACTCTATCTACGCCGCTATCTAAATGGTCATATATATCATTAAGCCCCTTATATAGCTTCGGAAGATGCCGGCAGATAGAATCCAGTATCGCCTCTATCTTCCAGACAAAGAGCCCGCTATTCCACACATAACTTTTATCTTTAAAAAATACTTTGGCATTATTCAATTTGGGCTTTTCAATAAAATCACTGACATCATGCGCACCAAAACTAACAAATTTTGAGAGCTTAAGATACCCGAAACCTGTTGCGGGATAACTAGGCCTTACCCCCACAAGCGTAAGGCAGTTAGACCTTTTTGCTACGGCTACTGCGCGTTTAATGAGTCTTTCTAATTTAACATTAGGCCTTATTATATGGTCCGACGGCATCACTACTGTTATGGCATCGGGATCGATTCGCCTTATAATAACCGAGGCAAGGCCGATACATGCGGCCGTATTTCTAAAGGCGGGTTCTAATATAATATTTCTTTTCTTTAGTTTGGGTAATTGCCGCTTTATAGCCGGGGCCTGGCTTTTATTGGTTACTACATATACCCTTTCAGCTGGCGTTATGGTAAGTGCCCTTTTAAATGTGTCCTGTAAAAGAGAGCCCTTCCCGGAAAGTGATATAAATTGTTTTGGAAAGCTCTGCCTGCTTAAGGGCCAGAACCTCTCTCCTCTGCCACCTGCAAGAATTAGAACGTATATCATAGTTAAACCTCATACCATGCCGACGCATTTTTACAAAACTGGTGCGCTGGGAAACAGTAAATTTTATACCAGATATTATTATATGTCAACAGATTCGTAAGATTGTGTAAACGCAAATAGAAAATGTCAGGTTTTTTGCAAATTAAAAATGTCAGTAATTTACAGTTAAGAGCGTTTTCTCTTTGTT
>JAGVOB010000176.1 GCA_020052955.1 Candidatus Omnitrophota bacterium
CCTATTCGTCATATTATTTAACGCCACTTATGCATGAATCTTTCGGAGAAAGATTCAGCGGAGAGAGGAGGATTCGCCTCCTACGCTCGCAGGATTTGCTCGCTGCGTAGGCTCCCCTCGTTCGCTGACGCTCGGGATTCTCGCTTTTCCTCCCTTATGGTCGGCGCTCTCTCGCTTCGAATCCTTGTCAAGAAAGTTCAAGCGGAAGGTGGAGGATTCGAACCCCCGAGGCTCTTGCGAACCTAACGGTTTTCGAGACCGCCGCATTCAACCACTCTGCCAACCTTCCAAAAATTTGCTTTTTAAATTTTTGGATCCCGAGTCCCGTAACTACGTCCCGTAACTACGGGACAAGAGGGATTTACTGATTAGTTCCAATTTCTTTTTTTTGCCAAAATGCTTGATTTCTAATTCACGTTTTCTGGCCGCGTTATAATTCAAAGTGGTTTCTGTGTATAATAATTTCAGGGGCTTACGAAATCTTGTATACCTGCATTTATTTGTGTTATTGTGTTCTTTTATACGCTTAGATACATCCCTCGCTATGCCTGTATATAATGTTCTATCTTTACATTCTGCGATGTAAACCAACCATGGCTTATCATATATATCTTCATAAGCCATGGGTTTACCCATAGTTTCAAAACAGGCTTTGAATCTGGTCGTTGAACCAGAATTTAAGTAACAACCAATCCGATTGCGCCTTATAGAAATAAAATTCAAATATGGTGGGATGGTCTCTTAACCTTACCAGATATTTGACCATCAATAAGCTATCGCCTGCGTATTTTGTGCTTACGGGCTCAATACCTAAAATAGGGCCGTAGATTATCGGAAGATTCTTTAGCTGGCTCGCTACCAGATTTAGCTCTTGAGTCTTACTTTCAAGAAGAGTATTCTTTACCAGATCGCTTACCGCAACCTCCACATTAGCGGCTTCTAATTGCGTAAAGAACGCGTTTAATCTTGTCTTTATTACGTCGGGTAAATCATTTTGGATAGGTACGCTTACTTCCGTTTTAGCGGGTGTGCTCGCCTCCCCGCCTGACGGCGAGTCAGGGCTGCGCTCGCCTCTCGGCGAAGCCGAGGGAAGCTGGTTCACCTCGCTCTGCGTTTCGGCAGATGAACCATCTTGATTGTAAACTTCTACCACGGCTTGTTCTTCGGCGGGTAACTCTTCCTGGGCATGCAAAAAACAAGCTGCCATAAAAAATACAAGAATAGAAACTGTGTAAACTGATATCCCTTTCTTCATATTTTCTCCTTTCATATTTATTTAACTGACGATTGAATCAGGATGCGGGGGACGAATTTCCTTATTAGTTATAAAGGGCCGTATACGGCGGTTATCCGCCAAAGTTCTGTGGCGGACTTAACACCGCTTTTGTACCAAATCTTCCTTCGGAAGATTTGGCGGAGAGGCTGGGATTTGAACCCAGGGAGCCCCTTTTGGAGGCTCGAACGCTTAGCAGGCGTCCCCTTTCGACCAACTCAGGCACCTCTCCGAGATTAATAGCCAAAATGTTCTTCAAATTTCTTTATATTTTTTGGATTACGAAAACTCACCTCTTTAAAATATCTTTTTACTTCTGAGGTGGAATAAATTGATATGTGTTTCCCATTTAAATAAGCCTTAAAATTTAAATTTTTTAGTATATTCAAAACTGAACGTAATAACGGTTTGGAATAACTTGTAAAGCATAATTTTAAATATCCATATTTTTTCCCATTAGAATAATATCTATGTAAATATAACCCTCCATCAGTATCTATTAAACCTCGTAGGCAAGATTTTTGGTATTCTATTCTTTTATATATCCATGTAGGAACATCTATTTGATTTCTAATTTTATTTCCTGCTATAAGTCCCTCTTTTAATAAAAATTCAACAAGATTTGAACTGCTGACTACAATATCTGCTCCATTACTATCTTTGCGTTTACGAATGAAATAATTAACCGAGAATAACTTTTTTAAGATACTGCAAATATATTTTACATATTCCTCATCTTCTTTTTTATTAAAAGTTATTGTGAGTTGATGATTGCCAGGCATCCCTCCATCGCCTAACATAATTCCAATAAATTCTGCCAACTCATTTGAATGTCTCGGATAATTAATTTCTTTTCTTATCACAAACCCTGCTTTTCTAGCAAGGCATGGATTTCTATGAAAAAACTCAGTGGTTACTTTACCGCCCTTTCTCCTTCCCTGAGGAGTTCCAGGATTACCGTATAATTCAATACGTCTTAATCCTCCTAATCTTAATTTTTCTATTTGTACGAAATTTCTATGCACTCAGTCACCTCTTCAAAAATTTGCCTTTTAAATTTTTGGATCCCGAGTCCGCTAAAAGCGGGCGAGGGATCTTAAATCTATTTCCTATAAGGTATAAATTTTCGTCCCGAGTCCGCCTTTGCTTCGGTGGCGGACGAGAGATTTTTATTAACCAAGTTATAAATTATGCGTTATAAATTAAAGCCTAGGAAGTGTGAAATCTTTTACTCTTAAAAAACTCTTTTAAGAAAAAGCCGCATTTATCGCTCAAGACGTGCTTTGTAACTTTAATCCGGTGGTTTAACTTTTTTAGGCTGGCTATATCCACAACCGAACCGCAGGCGCCTGTTTTAGGCTCAGACGCGCCGTAGATAAGGCGACTGATGCGCGCCAAAACCATTGCACCTGTACACATCGTGCAGGGCTCAATTGTAACATAAAGCGATGTATTTATCAAACGCTCATTTCTTATATAATCTGCGGCCTGTGTAATTGCCAGCATCTCGGCATGAGCTGTGGGATCATGAAGCCTTCTTATCTGGTTATGGGCGCGCGCTATTATCTTTCTCTCGTGCACAATAACAGCGCCTACCGGTACCTCATCTTCCTCAAATGCCTTTTTGGCCTCCTTCAACGCCTCATGCATATATATTTCATCTATTTTCATATCCATCCTTGCTGCTAATGGAACGCTTAAGCAGTTATCCGCCAAAGTTATGTGGCGGACTTAACGCCATTTCAGTACAAATTTTTCTTCGAGTTAAAGAAGTACTCCAGCGGTTATGATACTCCTGTTCGTCATATCACTTAACACCGCTTTTGTACCAAATCTTTCTTCGAGCTAAAGAAGTACTCCAGCGGTTATGATACTCCTGTTCGTCGTATCACTTAACACCGCTTTTGTACCAAATCTTTCTTCGAAAGATTTGGCGTGCCCGGCGCGATTTGAACGCGCGACACCTAGTTCCGTAGACTAGTGCTCTATCCAGCTGAGCTACGGGCACATTTAATTCAGAAAAAATCTATTAAGCAATAAAGCTTTCCATAACTCCTCGGGCTATCCCTCGCGACTTGGCTCGGGATTTTGCTGGCCGCGAATGTATAAAACAATATTATTTTAAAAGAGCCGTCTTTAAAGTAACTCTGCTGCCGTCTTGCCATGGCCAGAACATCGCTATAATGGTTCCGTTCTCAAAATCTCTTTTAAACAATGTTTGGCCATCCAAAATTCCGCCATATTTGCCTGTTAATTTTAGATCACCCTTGGCGGGTTTTACGCCTTTCGGTTTTACTGCAGGGCCAAATATATCTATAAATATTGCATTCCATTTATTGATTTCTTCGCCAAGAAAAACCAGTTCGCAATATTCATCTTCAATAGCCCTCTTCTCGCAAATATTCAGCTCTTTGCATTTCTCAAGGATTTCGCTTAATATCATACCGGAATACTGGTTGGACTTTTCCATTTTTAGATAATCCACAGGGATAGACCATCCTAAACCTTCAAAGGATGGGTCTAATTATAATCTAATAAAAAACCCTCTGCAAGTATTTATTCGCAGAGGGTTGTAATTCCAGCAATTCCTCATTTCGGATAATTTTTCAATAGGTTGTATATGCGGAAGAAGCTGAAAACTCTTTTAAAGAATTATCTTTTATTTAAAACCGATAAACCCAGTCTCTTGTCCTACAAGGATAGACCATCCTATTCCTTTAATCCAGAAAGGATAGTCCTTCCTGATACAACTTAAAGGAAGGGACTAAGGGATGGGTCTTATGTCCGGGATTTTAGTTAGGATTATACTCAAGCGGCCATCCGCTGAAATTGTCTGCCCGTAGGGCGAGCAATTTCGGGGACTACTTATCCGCAAACGTATAAAGCTTTATTATCATTTTGAAATAGTCACATTAACGGCACGCGGCCCTTTGGGAGATTCTTCAACGTCAAATTCAACCGCTTCATCCCCGCGCAAAGCATCTAATGTGCTCCCCACAAGACCGCTTTGATGGAAGAATACTTCTTTGCCGCCTTCATCATCAATGATAAAACCAAAACCTCTATCGCGAACCAGTTTCTTTATTTTTCCTTTACGCATATCATACCTCCTTTAGAAATAGGGCCCGATAATTATAACCGGGCCCAATTTGCATCTACGTTATGTCTTCGTTACGTTTGTGGCTTGTTCACCTTTAGGGCCTTGCTGAATTTCAAACTCGACTTCCTGACCTTCACTTAAAGACTTATAGCCATCACCCTGAATTGCACTATGATGTACGAATACATCCTTGCCTGACTCAGGAGTAATAAATCCATAACCTTTTTGGTCACTGAACCATTTAACTTTTCCTTTTGCCATTACTTACTACACCTCCTTCTTACCGAATTATAGTAAATAACGGCAGAAACAACAAAACGCAAAGCGAAGTTTCCTTTACCTTGCGGTCCAAGAATTCTACTCCCTATTTACTACGGGCTATAGCATACCTCAATACCAGCCGTTTGTCAACTAAATTATAAAAAATAAAAATATCTGCAGATAAGCGCTCTATCGGGCTAAAGATGCGGGTACATTGGCCATAACAACCAAACTACTTTTCTAATTCAATCTTAATACCGCCCAGAAATCGGGCAAACAAGTTGTATATAAATGCCGCAGAGGCCGCAATAACACCTACGGCCAAACCATGTAAAAAAACAAGGATTAACCTTCCTATAACACCCCCTCCAATTCTATCTATGAATGGTATTTCAAACGGTATGATCTGTTTTGTCATTCCGCTTAATACGCCAACAACAAGCCCGATAATAATAAACATCCCCCCGAATAACCTAAAGGCTGAGATAATTCCAATGTGTTTCAATTCAAAAGTTCTCATTGTTTACCTCCTGTTAAACATAACCTTAATATAGGTCTCTACCGACCTTATTATTTTATTTAGCCAATTCTATTGGTTCAATGCCATCAACATATTTTTTGAAGAACTCATTAAAGTCAATGCCTGTGAATTGTTCCAATTCCTCCTTAAGGTTTACCGCACTTCTTTTCATGCCATGCTCAGAATAAATATATTTCAAAAATTTATCCAAATCCTTTTCGCCATTTGTACCCTTTTTAATTTTCTCATCCATAAGATAAGCTACAAGGGGTGCCTTCTTATAATGAAGATATTCAAGGGTCTGGAAACGCTGTTTATAATCCGTGGAAAGCGGCGCATCGCACTTTTCTTTTAAAGAATCATAACTATCCTTTAACTGAGATATTCTATTCTCTAACTTATAATACCCTATAGAGGCGAGGGCTTTTATTTCATAATACGAGGCGGTTGCCTCAAGAAACCACCCGCTTGATTTTTTTATCATATACATCCCAAGCGGATAATAATAATTAAATACGTGATGAAAGCGATGTGAAAGCAGTTCCCAGCTTCTTAAGCTTGGAGTCTCCATCTCAAATCCCTGGCCTAAAGACCAGCTTCCTCCGAATACGCGGTCTTTATCAGCCGCATTCGGGACAAATATCACTGCATAATCCCATTTTTGATTAATACCAAAAAGTTCTAACTGATATTCCATCAATCTAAAAGCCTGTTCACAAATAGCATGAATATGTTCGTCCGACCATTCGGAAAAAGCATATATTTGTATATTAAAACCGTTTATTTCACGGGAGCGCATCTCAAAATTTCCGAATCCTATAATCGCTTCGCACAAGACGTCCGCCATATTTAAGTTATATTGATAAGAGCTATGCTCCAAAACAAAGATATTTTTATCACTCTTCCACGGACAGACTACCTTCCACCCCTCCGGTAATTTGAATTCAACGGCTATCCTGTTAATATCGGTATCATCTAAAGGAAATAAAAATACGCCACTGCCGGGTACTAAACCAAAATATTCATCCAAATAGCCTCTATGTCCGTGCTTCCCAATAGTGCCGGGTTTAACGCTATACTCAACTATAACAGTCTTAGCTCCTTTTGAGCTTATTTTATAAACTTTTTGTTCATATAAACGATCTGGGCCGGTAGCATTGCCTTTAGTAATAGCTATCGCTAATATCTTACCCTGCTCATCCTTTGCCTTCAAACCGCCTAGGTTAAGATATTCAGAAAAATTCTGTTCCGATATGATCAGGTTTGAATCCGGCAACTTATTAAATGTAGCTATAACGTTTATCCTTCCTTCTTTGGGATTATCTATTGTAACCTTGTAGAAAATATCCGCATCTTTATTTTCAACGGCATAGCCTTTTAAAAAAGAGCATGAGATCGCTGTAAAAATAAATGCATTAAAAATTAAACGATTCAGCATATTTTACTCCTATTTTATATAGCGAAAATATAAGGCAGCACTATAGTGGTTATCCGCCAAAGTTCTGTGGCGGACTTAACACCGCTTTTGTGCCAAATCTTCCTTCGGACTAAGGAAGCACTTCAGCGGTTATCCGCCAAAGTTCTGTGGCGGACTTAACACCGCTTTTGTGCCAAATCTTCCTTCGGAAGATTTGGCGGAGGGAGAAGGATTCGAACCCTCGAGAGTCTTGCGACCCTAACGGTTTTCAAGACCGCCGCATTCAACCGCTCTGCCATCCCTCCATTTTGCTTATCTTACAAATATGCAAAATGGATCCCGAGTCCCACAGGCATAGGACGAGGGATCTTAAATTCTATTTCCTATAAGTTATAAATTTTCGGATCTCGAGTCCGCCTTCGCTTCAGTGGCGGACGAAAGATCTTTATTAATTACGTTATTTCCTCGCTACAAACAATTGCCTGAATACCGCGATATAAAAAACCTTTGTCAGTTCATAGCCTCTCTTTATAAAATCTAAAAAAGACACTTCGTTCTTAAAAATGAATATAAGAATTAAGATAACCGCACATAGATTTACCAGATATATTAAGCTCAGGGAGAACAGATAGCCCGTCTCCATAAGGTCCGGCTGCTTTGTCTTTAAGAAATCTACCGTCATAACAATATGGAAAGCAAGGCTAAAACCTATGAGGAATATAAAATAATGAATATAGCCTGACAAACTAATGAACATATTTACTATAAGATACACCAGGAAGAAAAATATTGTATAAACGGGTAGAAAATAAGGAAAAAGGGCGATTACAAAATTTGACTTTGTTGTTTTTACAGAACCGCCTTTCTTTGATACCTTAAAACCCTTAACCTCCCCTCCAAAAAACCAGGTGGGTATGGCATGCATTAATTCATGGCCGAATACATATATGCGCGTAGGCTTGAAAAACAGGCTTTGCAGTATAAGATAAGACACGGCGCCTATTAAAAAATATACCTGGTTTGAAAGAAGCAGCTTTATATTTTCAAGCTGCCTGTATAGCGAAACGGTATAAAAAATACAAGCGGGGAGCAACAGAATGCCTATTATAAATTTGAAGTACCTACCAATCATTGTGAGGGAGATATTTTTTCTTTTAGGTCCATATAAGGCCTAAGGGCGGTCGGTATTAGTATGCTGCCGTCGGCCTGCTGGTAGTTTTCCAGAATTGCTATCACAGTCCTTGCAAGAGCAACTCCCGAGCCATTCAGGGTATGTACATATTCCGTCGACCCTGCCTTGCCGGCAGGCAGGCGTCGACCGTCCCCTCCGGGGAGGCTTCGCTTCGCTCCGCTCTCTACCGTCGACCGTTTGAACCTGATATTTGCCCTGCGTGCCTGGAAATCCTCAAAGTTTGAACAGCTGGATACCTCCAGCCATTTTTCAACTCCCGGCGCCCAGGCTTCTATATCGTAACATTTAGAGGCGGCAAAACTTATATTTCCCGTTGAGAGCATTACAACGCGATATGGGAGCTCAAGCAGTTTTAATACCTCTTCGGCGTTCGATAAAAGTTTTTCAAGTTCGTCATAAGAGTCTTGCGGCTTTACAAACTTTACAAGCTCCACCTTGTCAAACTGATGAACCCTTATTAATCCCTTGGTATCCTTACCGTACGTACCCGCTTCCCTCCTGAAGCAGGCAGAATATGCCGCGTAGTAGATAGGGAGCTTATTTTCATCTAATACCTCATCTCTATGTATATTCGTAACGGGGACCTCTGCCGTGGGTATCAGGAAAAGATCGTCATCCTTCAGGCGGTACATATCTTCTTCAAGCTTTGGGAGTTGTCCTGTGCCTGTCATGCTAGCCCTGTTTACTAAAAAAGGCGGCGAGATTTCTATATAACCATGTTTTTTGGTATGAAGGTCCAACATAAAATTAATAAGTGCCCTTTCAAGCCTTGCGCCCTCCTTTTTATAGAGCACAAAGTTTGAGCCGGTAATCTTGGATGCCCTTTGAAAATCAATAATATCCAGAAGCTCGCAAAGCTCTGTATGGGTTTTTGGCTTAAAATCCAGTTTTTTAACCTCTCCGTGTGTCCTAACTATTAAATTAGAGCGATTATCTGGGCCTATTGGTATCGAAAAATGGGGAATATTTGGGATAGTGTACATCATTTTAGTCAAATTTTGCTCAATTTCTTCCACTTTTTTATCTATTTCATCTATTTTTTGGGATATCATTTTCATATCGCTAATTTGGGATTTAGCGTCCTTTTTTTCTTTTAAAAGCCTTGCTATCTCATTAGAGGTTATATTTTTATTATTTTTTAGTTTATCTGCTTCTGTGATAAAAGTTCTTCTCTCAGAATCAAGTTTTAAGATAGCTCCTACATCTAATTTTAAGCCCCTATCCTTCATGGCTTTTTTGACTATATCAGGATTTTCCCTTATAAACTTAATGTCTAACATCTCCTCACCCCTTTACTACGCCCAACGGACGCATTCTGCAAACGCGTTTTGAAATACCTGCTTCATGGACCACAGAGACAACCTCGTTTACGTCTTTGTATGCCTCCGGCGCCTCTTCCGCGAGGGTCTCTCTTCCTCTGGCTTTTACAAATATACCCTTTTCAAAAAGCTCTTTTTCAATAGAACGGCCGCGGCAGGCCTTAATCGCCGCATGCCTTGACAGGCACCTTCCTGCACCGTGACAGGTTGAGGCAAAGGTATCCTTCATGGCACCATCTGTTCCGATAAGGAGATAGGAGTGCCTTCCCATATCTCCGGGTATGATAACAGGTTGGCCTATCTGCCTGTATTTAGGGGGCAGTTCGCAATGGTTCGGGCCAAATGCCCTCGTTGCGCCCTTTCTGTGAACGCAAAGCTTTATGTCCTTGCCGTCAACATTATGGGTCTCTATCTTAGCTATATTATGGGCTACGTCATAAATCATGTTCATGCCAAGCTCCTGCCACTTCTTACCGAATACCCTCTCAAAAGTCTTTCTCGTAAGATGCATAAGGCACTGCCTGTTCACCCACGCGTAATTAGCCGCACATCTCATGGCTGACAAATATGCTTCGCCTTCGGGCGAATTAACGGGGGCGCAGGCAAGCTGCCTGTCCGGCACATTTATATTGTATTTTGAAATACATTTTATCATGCTTGCTAAATAATCATCACATATTTGATAGCCAAGGCCGCGTGAACCCGAATGTATCATAACTGTAATCTGCCCCTTTTTAAGACCAAACACATTGCTTGCTTCTTCATCATAAATCTGGTCTATAGCCTGAATTTCTAAGAAATGGTTGCCTGAGCCAAGCGTTCCTGCTTGATTCTTACCTCTTTCGTATGCGCGCTTGGATACAGCATCCGGGTCAGCCCCTTCTATGGCTCCATGGTCCTCCGTATATTCAAGATCCTCATCTATACCATAACCCCTGGAAACAGCCCAGCCGGAACCCTTTATCAAAAGCTGTTCTTCTTCTCTGGCAGAAATTTTTATATCTCCGCTAGAGCCAACGCCGGCGGGTATATCATTAAATAATGCCAGGATTAACTCTTCTAATCTCGGCCTTACATCTTCTTTCGTAAGATTTGTCTTTAAAAGCCTGACGCCGCAGTTAGAAACTACAAAGTTATCGGCAATAAAATTGTGGTCAGGATGTCCAACTGTAAAATCAAAAACATAATCATCAAATTCAATTTCATTTATCTCTCTAATTTCATCCCACAGCATTCCGGAATTACCCAGTCCCTGCGTATGACATCTAAAAAATTCGTCAAAGGAGATAGTATCTGAGCCGATATGGGGCCTATCGGTCCTATCTTCATAAATACTTCTTTCTATAAAACGTAAATTAACCGTATTTGAACCAAGTCTCTTATATATTTCCCTCGCCCCAATTCCAACTGTTTCTTTCAAATCTAAGGCGTATTCTGCCAACCTTTGTCTTTCTTTAATAATAGATTCCTTAAATTTAAGATACGAAACAGCGGCAAGGGCTTTTATTCTTCGCTTTTGATTATATTCAAATCCTATTTTTGAATATAAATTTATTAGATTTTCGGATGTATCCGACAATATTAATCTAAACCGAAATGACTTATTAACTTCTTCATCTTTAGACTCACATCTCTGGCTTATTTTATTTACCTTAACGCCAAACTCGTTGAGCAAAGAGCTTATCTCCTCAAAAAATTCTGTTCCGCTTTTAAAACAGTTCTCTTTTTTATTCATAGATACAATTGGGCAGTAGAAATTATAATTATGCTCTGTGATAGTCTTGGGGGTAGACATCTCTGCTCCGAAAAAAGATGCCAGAAACAATCTTTTCTGCCATAGAGGCGCCTTGAAAATCCATTGAGGGACGTGAAATTCCTGCTGTGTCTTATTTCCCAAAGGTACGCCTAAGGCAACCAAAAGAATAGCAAATCCACTCGAGGAAACCTTGCAGGAAAATGTTTCATTGGTAAAACAATACTGCGAATATCTTGTTTTAATTGTATGCTTTCTTATTCTTGAATAGGGAATTGAGCAGCTATATCCTATCTTTAATATATCCTCCTTTATTTCCTCAAGGTCTTCTGGTTCTCCGTAAAACCAAGTATGTCCTTTACCTCTCTTATTGCTAAAATAGATGGCGCCATCACCAAATACATACCCCATCACTTTCAATAGATACGGTAACTGAGGTGAGCTGTACTTAAGGGGTAATAACCCAAGGTTTTTCAGATGCACTATAGTCTGTTTTAATCCATTGCCGCGAGAATCCTTGCCAATGCCAAGTAATAACCTTTTTATATCTTGCTCATCAATAATTATCTCATCGCTTAGCTTATCATATGGAACGCCTCCAAATGGATAAATAGCGACTCTATCTTCTACCCTTAAATCTTTTAGGGCAATCATCCCTTCGGGAGTCCAGAAGGGATGCTCGGCGGTTGATACAATCTCATTGCCAAACATTGTCTTCATGCGATAAACTTTATTCTGGGGCTTTATTCTAATAAATTTCTGTATCTCTGTTTTAGTTTTAATATTCTTATTAAGATTAAAACAGGATAAGTTAAACTCGCTGAATTTATTTTCAAAATCCTTTATTTGAATGTAGGCGCCATTATCTAAAAAAATCTTTGCTGTACCGGAAAGACAGTTAATATCATACCCAACGCCGCCAGGCGAGATAACCCCGCCTTCTTTTATATCTGTCGCCGCGACCCCGCCTATGGAAAAACCGTACCCCCAGTGGATATCGGGCATTGCGAGGGAATACTTTACTATTCCCGGCAAAAACGCAACATTCGCAACCTGCTCCATTGCTTTATCGCGGACAATATCCTCCAGCATATGCTCTGTTGCATATATAATACCGGGTACGCGCATACCCGGTTTATAGGTCTTGGGTATACGCCAGCGATAATCGTCTATTTTCTCTAATTTTGTTTGCCAGCTATCACCCATTTTGAAATTATAAGTTATTGGTTATGAGTTATGGGTTAAAAACTTATAAGTCATCACTTATAACTCATAACTATTTTTAGTCTAAACATCAAAAATAATCTCTGTCTTCCAAACACCTTTTTCCTTCTTTATAGCCAAATTGTGATACGTAACCGCTTTTATTTCCGTCTTAAGCATGCCTTTTGAATTTATTTTCTCTCCCCTTGCGGCTGACTCTATAGCCGTATCGCTTAATTTAGATATATTAAACCGTTTAAATACAAATAAATTTACATTACACTGGAATAATAATTCCTTAAGCCAATCGTGGAGCAGTTCTTCTAGATTTTCTGAAGCAAGATTTAATTTAAAATCTTCTTTAGCCTTTATATGATTTAAATCTGCTATTATATCGAAGAGAGCAAAGGCAGAGTTCTTAAACAGTTCTTTTATAGTCCTGCCTTTTACTTTTATGCCTATATCGGCGGTGTGAGAGATAAAAGTGTAGGGTTTCATAAAAAATAAAGGCTAAGGTTTAGGCTAAGGTTAAGAATTTTTATTCTCAGCTTCAACCTCGGCCTTAACCTAAGGTTTTACATAAACCGTGAGGGCGGAAGGACTCGGTGCCTTTCACTCGTCCACCCAAGGCGGACAGGATGTTCCAGGTCGGTGGTTCGGTTCAGCTCACCATCCTGAGCGAAGTCGAAGGACCACCCGCCTTGCTTTCGCTGCACACGATTTCGCGTGTTCGCTTTTCCTCCCAAGGGTCGGCGCTCGCTCTCTTCTCGTCCTTAGTCATGTGTACACGTTTGGAGATGTGTTGACACTTCCACATTGGTGGGAGCATCAATTTTATCATAAGTTAACCTCTTTGGACAAGTTGATTTATCCAGTAATAC
>JAGVOB010000200.1 GCA_020052955.1 Candidatus Omnitrophota bacterium
AATAAACAATCGCCCAAAAAAGTGTCTTAATTACCATACGCCGAATGAAGTTTTGGGCTCAAGTGTTGCACTTCACTGTTGAATGTGGCATATCAAAATCCCCGCCTGCCAAGGCAAAGCGGCGGGCAGGCAAAAATTAAGTAAAAAGATAGACAGTAAAAGGTACTCATAAGTTAAATTTTGATTTTTTAATTGTAATTTTGGTTTTTGCATTTTGATTTTTAGATTAAAGTGTTACTTACTTTACAAGACACTATAAAACAGCTCCCTTGACTAATGCGGTGACTTTGTTTCTACCGGAAGCCTTTGCCTTTAAAAGCATTTTGTCGGCAGCTATTAATATCTTTTTAGGGTCCCTGCTATCTTCATAATCTGAAGCAACTCCGATGCTAACGGTTAGCTTTAATTTATTTTCTTCTATGATTTCAACCTTGCCCCTATCGGCTTCACCCCTTTTAATGCGCTCTCTGCTCCTGATTATAAAAGAGGTGGCGCTAAGGTCTCTCTTAAAAACCTCTAAAAGAGGTAAGACCTCTTCAATGCTTGTTCCGGGAAATATAGCCGTAAACTCCTCTCCTCCGTACCGGAACGTCTGGGGGTTACCGGGCATTTTTCCTAATTTTACTGCAACCATCTTTAACACCTGGTCGCCGACTTCATGACCGTAAGTATCATTGACTTTTTTAAAATAATCAATGTCAATCATAGCGATGGTGTATTTTTTTCTGAACGTTTCCAGAACATTATTTAGCTTTCTACGCCCCGGAAGCCCGGTAATTTCATCGATATATGCCATTAAAAAAGACGCATGAATTGCGGTTACAGTAAGAAT
The DNA here is from genome assembly GCA_020052955.1 of Candidatus Omnitrophota bacterium. GTDB lineage: Bacteria > Omnitrophota > Gorgyraeia > VGKN01 > VGKN01 > JAGVOB01. The sequence continues at coordinate 833 of JAGVOB010000200.1, forward strand.
AAGGCCGGCTGTCGAGAAAAAAATTACCATACAAGGTACGGACCTGCCTGCTGAAATTCCTATAAATGAAGCTATAAGTGCCCCCAGGAAGCCGACAAGCAGTATATCGGCGCTAACTATGAAAGACCAAAGTATAAAGCCAGCTGTAAATAAAAAAACTACTATTGTAGGACTTGAGATATTCTTAAATCCGAATAAAGAGGTATTATAGGTAAAAGAGATAAGGCGGTTTAAGACATTAATTGTCAATTTTGTAAGTTCAGGAAATATATTATTGAGATAAAGCATAAATCCGGAATGCGGATTATTTGCAATATGGCTCAAAAAAACAACATAAGTAATTTGCAGCCCTATTAAAATTAAAAAATAGATAGTGTTTCTGTTAAGTAGCTTTTGCTTTCTTAACGTTGCAAAAAAAATGAAGTTTAGGGGGAGCAAAAAGGCGATGGCTGCAGAAACAGCTGAAATGGGCTCTTTGCTTTGCAGATTAACGGTTCCTGTCTTACCTATCTCAAAATATAAAATTATAAGAACGCATGAGGCAAGAACCACTCCCATACTGTTAAGATTCCATCCTATAATGATAGCGATAGAAAAAAATACATAGGGTAATAGAGGTAATAGCACAAGAAAAGCCCTAATCTCATTAATATCTTTTGCTCTTTGCAACAGATAAGACCATCTCAAAACTAATAAGCCTGATAACAAGATAAGGATAGCCGGAAGAATGAGGGGATAAATCAGCTTCTTTTTTGACATATTGTTCGCAGTCTAACACGCTTATAATATTAAAATGAGACCGTTGCAAAACCCATGCTTTAGGCGTTTTCCAATATGCATCACCAGATCTCTCGTCGAGACTTCGTCTCTCCTCGAGATGAGAGTATTGAAAAGAAAAGCTTTTTCAACACTCTCAAAATCTACGCCCTACGGCAATCCTTGTAAGTACCGGCACTATCTTGCCGGCATATTCAGGGCTGTATCTGGAGAGCGCCATGACAGCCGAAAAATTGACTTTTTTATCCCTATCTTTAAGGGCTTTGATAAATACAGGTATATATTCCGGTAATAAAAATCCTGCCAATGATTCAATAGCGGCAATTCTTACAATGGGGCTCTTATCTCTGGTGAAAGGTTCCAATTCCTTTAATATAGATTTACCTCCGGCTCCAGCAAGTACCCTGATGGCATGCGCCTTCACCTTTGGGTCCTTATCTGTAAGCTTTGGTATATATTTTGATATTATATCCTTTGCCGATGGGTAATCTCCTGCCTTGGGAAAAAACGGAGAGGCCTGTATGAAGGGCAATGCTTCAACCTCGTCTAAATCCTTTACCATGGTCATTATAGCCAATTCCCTGCCAAGTTCTCCCATGGCCTTTAATGCATAGGCGCGAACAAACAGATTATTATCATTTATATACGCCCGTAATGACGAGACGGCAGCTTTATCTCTGATAGACTCTAACAGGCTTATGGTCTTTATTTTATCATTAATATAGCTATCCCTGTAAATTCCTCTTGGAAGTGGCGAGTCATACCGTGCGGTTAATTCAAAAAGCGCGTCTTTAGCCTTTTCTCTTATGCCGCTATCTTTGTCATTTAATGCCGATAAAAGCGGCTGCAGCTTATCTTTCCTACCCAATTTATACAAAGCGGCAAGCGCAAATAATCTAATATAATCTTTTGAGCCTGTAAGACCTTCCAGCGCCGGCACTGCTGTCTCATCGCCAAACCTGCCCATGCATATAATCGCACTGATTTTTTCAGGGTCATTTTTTGACTCAACGGCGCTTAAAAGCATAGGGACAATCGTCCTGTCTCTTAATTTTATTATGGCCTTTGTTGCGTAATATCTAACTTTTGAGGAGGGGTCTTCTAAAAGAGGGGCCAAATCCGTAATATTAGATTTATTCCCAAGATTGCCCACGGCCTCGCAGGCACGTATTCTTATATTTGAATCATAATCTTTAAGTAAACCGATAATCTCAGGAACTATTGCAGGATCTTCCGATTCTACAAGTTCGCTCATAATATATTCCCTTACAGAGCTATCCTTATCTGATAATGAATTTATGAGATACTCATTTACCTTGTGCTGTTTATATCTGCCTAAGGCGACAACGGCAGCAGCCCTGATCCTGGGGTCTTCGCCTTCATATAATGCATCTCTAAGCATAGGGATAGCACTCTCTGCCTTAAGCTTTCCTATGGACTCAATAGCGGCTCTTTTAATAAACGCATTCTCATCTTTTGCCTGCTCAAATAATTCTTTTAGCGCTTCTTTATAACCTATCTCTCCGAGTATCCTTATTGCCGTTATCCTGAGTTTCTGGTCTTTGGAATTTACAAGCGCAAGATATCTTAACGCATCCGAACGCACCCCTAATTTGTTAAGGATGCCTGCCGCAAGAATCCTGAAGGGGCTATCTTTACTGTTCAATTCTTCCGAAACAAGCAGCGCTACCGAACCATCTCCGAGTTCAATAATAGCTTCCAGCATGGCCAGTCTTAAAATATGATCCTTTTCGGACAAAGCCATTTTTAAAGCGGGAATGATTGAGCTATCCCCGAATTTTGGCAGCGCTTTTATGGCGGCATATCTTATATTTATATATTGAGAATTTCGTTTGCGGAAATAGTCATATAAATTAATGGAGGTTATCGCCCCAATCAAAAGTATCAGGGATAACCATATGACAACAAATCTATTTTTATTTACATCGTCTGCCATATCAACCTCCTAAAATTAATGGGGTTTAGGCTGTCACGAAACTCGTTCCAGCCTATGATTACAACGATTTTAAAAAAGATTGCAGCGATTCCTTCGTCGGAGAGAAATAATCTCCGTAATCTGATTTAATCACTGGAATCAAGGGCGGCACTTTTGTGACGCCCTATTAATGGGGTTTATTTTCGAAAACCCCTATCTTCCTAAACCTTTCATACCTATTCGCTATCAACTTTTCTCTGGATAAATGGCTTAATTCCTTTATATACCTTAACAGTGTTTCTTTAATTGCCAAAGCTGTTTTTTGCGGGTCTTTATGGGCTCCTCCTAGCGGTTCCGGTATTATCTCATCAATTACGCCAAGCTTCAAAAGCTTATCTGCTGTAAGACTTAATTCCTCTGCCGCCTCAGGTGCCTTTGAACTGTCTTTCCACAATATAGCAGCGCATCCCTCGGGGGATATTACAGAATAATAGGCGTTTTCTAAGACACATATCCTATCTCCGACACCTATACCCAATGCGCCCCCACTGCCACCCTCCCCAATCACGACAACTATAATAGGGACCTTTATGCAGGACATCTCTTTCAAATTAAGTGCTATAGCGTGCGCCTGTCCGCGTTCTTCCGCCCCTATACCGGGGAACGCGCCGGGCGTATCTATGAAACAGACTATCGGCACATCAAACTTCTCTGCTAACTTCATTATACGAAGGGCTTTTCTATAGCCTTCGGGGTTTGCACATCCAAAATTTCTTACCAGATTCTCTTTAGTATCTCTGCCCTTCTGATGGCCGATAAGCATAATTTTTTTACTGTTTAATGTGGCTAATCCTGCAATTAAGGCCTTGTCATCGCCAAATAACCTGTCTCCATGGAACTCTATAAAATCGCTCATAATAAGAGATACATAATCGAGGGAGTATGGCCTTTGCGGATGCCTTGCTATTTGTATCTTTTGCCAGGCGCCAAGATTATGATATACCTCCTTTTTCACCCGTTCCAGCTTCTCCTGGAGTTTTTCTATCTCGCTTGAAAGATTTATCTTCTCTCCGGACGTAAAGCTCTTAAGCTCCTGGATTTTCCTCTCCAGCTCGATTATTGGTTTTTCAAAATCTAACCTTGTATAATCCATAAGATCAGCTTTATTTAATCTATGATTGTTACCTCTGAACCGACGGGCAGGATGGAATAAAGTTCTTCGACGTCCTTATTTAACATCCTTATGCAGCCTAAGGTACACTGGCTTCCTATGGTATGCGGCTCTGTGGTGCCGTGTATGCCATAACCGGTCTTTGACAGTCCAAGCCACCTCGTCCCAAGGACATTCTCTGGGCTTTCCGGAGGGATTATACCTTTGGATGTATACCATGGGGGAGCTATAACCTTGGTTACAATCTTAAATACCCCTGTAGGAGTGGAATTATCGCTTCCTGTCGCTACAGTGTATACTTTTATAACCTCTTCGTTAGATTTAAGCGATAGGGTATTTTCGGATTTATCCACTACAACCGAAAACATTGATGTCTGAACCTTGAGCTTCGAAGCCGCCTTTATATCCGGATTCTTCAGGTTATTTGCCAGCATAATAAGCTCTATCGTTGTATTAAATTTTTTTGCCACGCTATTTAAGGTATCGCCGAATTTCACTTCGTATAACTGGCTATCGGGGGTAATGGTCAAAGAGAAGATTAGCCGCATATTCAATTCCCATATCTTTTTCTGCACGTCGGGCGAATGTGGCACGTCGGGAGAGTTTATAAGAAATTTTGAGAAATATTCCCTCGCATCCAAAAGCTGCCCTTTTCTCTCATAGAGCAGACCCAGCATATAGAAAGCATCGTTTGCCCTTTTTGAACCGGGATAATCCGTTATAATCTCCTTATAGGAACTTTCTGCCTCATTAAGCTCGCCTTTTGAAAAAAAAGCATTAGCCTTTTTAAACATAATGTCCGCTTCAGTAGCCGTAGAAACCAGGGTGCCCTTTTTGCCTATGTTCGCTTTTAAGAAAAAAGCTCCTATAAACAAACATATTACGCTAAGTGATACCAATATTATAAAAACTTTTTTATTCATCTTTAAAATATATGGTTATTTAAATTAAACCAACATTGCATTTTAACATTGGTTTAATTTATCCTGAGGAGCAAAGCGACGAAGGATCTCTCGGATGAGACCCTTTGTTTCACTCA
>JAGVOB010000129.1 GCA_020052955.1 Candidatus Omnitrophota bacterium
ATTGTCAGGTATAACATCGTTACTCACCCCTTTTTAGGGTGAGTATACCTGACATTTTCTATTTGCAGAATACTGACATTATTATATTGCGTCTACATCAAAAAAGGCCGATTATGTAAACCCCGTTAGAAATAAAATTTCTAACGGGGTAAATTGGCGTAATGATTTAGGCTCTATACCTTAAGAGCATTTGAAAAGGATGAGAAAAGCAGTTCTTCGTTACCATTGGCAAGCAGATACTCTAAATGGGCAAGCCTTGGGCTTTGAAGGGATAATTTCACCCCTTGCCTTAACTTGGACCTTATATACCTAATTCTTTGTTTAAGCACTCTTAAATCCTCAAAGCGCTCCTTTGCAAAGGGGGTATTTGGCTTTGGAACGAAAGGCGATATGCTTAATCTAATCCTGATAATCTTCGATATTATATTTGAAAATTTGACTATAGATATAACATCGTCTTGGGTTTCCCCGGGCAATCCCAGCATAAAATAAAGCTTTACTGTTTTTATGCCTTTGAGTTTGGCTAAGTTAATAACCCTTAGTATGCTCTCATCGCTAATAGGCTTGTTTATAAGATTTCTTAATCTTTCGCTTCCGCTCTCAGGGGCAATAGTTATTGAATGCTGTCCGCTTTCAATAAGGAAATCAAGTATCTCTTCTGTTACAAATTCTACCCTGAGGCTTGAGAAGGAAATCTGCGCACCTAAGCTCCTTAGTTCCTTACACAGGAAGCTAATTTCAGGATAGTTAGGCAGAGAAGAACCTATTAACCCTATCCTTTTAGTAAATCTTAAACCCCTCCTGGCAGTTTCTAAAACTCTCTCGGCATCTCTAAATCTGAAATGTTCATACATATGCGCTGTAACGCAAAAACTGCACTTAAAAGGACAGCCCCTGGAAACCTCTATCAGGAAGACGTTGGAGAACTCAGTAAATCTGCTAAGAACCCTTGTGCAGGTTTCAAACTGATTTATATCGGGTATTACTTCCGGTATTACCTGCCCTATTCTATCCTTGACAAAAAATCCGTTCAATCTGGACAGGCTTTTAAGAAAGTTACCTTTAGAGCCGTCAGTCTTTTTCGAAAAAAATCTATCGAATTCATCCATGAGCCTATGAATTAAAAATTCCGCCTCTCCTACAACAATAGCATCAAATATTTTAACTAACGGTTTAAAATTAAAATGGGTTATGACTCCGCCAACAATCATGACGGGCAGATCATTATTTCTTTCGCTGTTTCTTAGGGGGATCGAGGATATTTCTAATATGCGTAATATATTTAGATAATCCAGCTCGAATGAAACGGAAAAAGCCAGGATGTCAAATTCCAAAAGATGCCTGCCTGTCTCCAGCGAAGCTGGAGATAGTGAAGCTGGAGATAGTGAAGCTGGAGATAGTGACAGTATTCTCCTATCATTTTCAAAAAAAACTCTTTCGCAGAAAGTTTCCTCACGGCTGTTTAACTCGTGGTATATGGCATGAAAACCTAAATTACTCATGCCTGTATGGTAGGAATTTGGATAGATAAGCGCTACGCGATATTTGGCAAATACCTTTTGAACCGTGCCTATTTCATTTATTAAAGGTTTTGTTCTTTCAGTCACCTAGTACGCCGCGGTCTTCGTCAAAGAATATTCCTTTCAAATTAGCGCTCAGTGCCTCGGGGTTATCGGACTTAGCCAGTGCTTCTTCAAGGGTTATCTTCTTTTCCTGGATAAGGTTAAATAAGGCTTGATTAAAGGTCTGCATCCCTTCATTTGCGCTGTTTTGCATTACATTTTTGATCTTATCTAATTTCCCTTCCCTTATTAAACCAGTTACTGCAGGATCTGCTATTAAAATCTCAAAGGCCGGAATAAGCCCTTCATTTGGTAAGCGCTTCAAAAGACGCTGGCATGTTATGGCACGTAGATTTTGCGAAAGCTGAATCATGGTCTGCTTTTGAAACTCCGATGGAAACAAATCGATAATTCTGTTAAGCGCCTGTATCGTATCGGATGAGTGTAAAGTACTTAATACCAAATGCCCGGTATCCGCTGCAGCTATAGCGGCCCTAAACGTCTGGACATCCCTCATTTCTCCTATTAAAATTACGTTAGGATCCTGCCTTATCATATTTCTAAGCGCATCATCAAAAGAAGCGGTATCCAACCCAACCTCCCTTTGTCTTATTATGGATTTTTTATCCAGATGGAGGTATTCAATGGGGTCTTCTACCGTTACGATATGCAGCGATTTAGTCTGGTTTATATAATCCAGCATACAGGCTAACGTCGTGGATTTTCCCTGAGAAGTTGCGCCGGTTATCAGGATAAGGCCGTGATTTAAGGCGGACAGTTTTTTAAATACAGGAGGTATGGAAAGCTCTTCAAAAGACGGAATGGTATCTTTTATAAATCTCAGCACGAATCCGGGCTCTCCGCATTGTTTAAAAAAATTTGCCCTAAACCTTCCGATTCCTTCAACGCCGAATGCGAGATCTATTTCTTTATTTTTTTCAAAAAGTGCTTTCTGAACATCATCCATCAGCGAAAATGCTAACTCCAGAATATCCTTCCTTGTAAGAAGAGGGTAATCTGGAAGCTTTATGAGCTCCCGTTTTATCCTCACTACGGGCGGTAACCCAATCTTAAAGTGTAAGTCGGATGCATTCTTTGAAACCATTTCTTTTAATAGCGCTTTAAGTTCTATTTTCATCAGAAATACTCCTCTATAAACACCTTACATTTATATTTAATCCTATCCAAAAAAGTAAGGCTGACCGGATTTATTCTTTTATATTTTTTTAAAAGACCGTGTTTTACTAAGCCGATGCTGGTAAGGTACTCATAATTATTAACATTTTCCCTGTTTGAAAAAATATCTCTGGCTGTTCCGATCCTTACCGGCATCCCCAATATTTCCTCGGCAACTTCTAAAAAATCTTCCATTAGAGATGTCCCCCCGCTGAACACTACTCCGAAGGTTACCTTTTTCAAAAACCGTAGCTTGTCAATCCTTGACTTTATCTGTGATAACATATCATTAAGCGTTGGCTCTATTATCTCGCAAAGATATTTCTTAGTGATGCCCTTTTGCCATCGACCATCTTTTAGAATAAATTTTTCAGACTCGGGTATCTTTTTTGAACTTACGCACCCGAATCTCTTCTTGATGAACTCGGCATATTCAAATGAAACCTTAAGCTCTTTTGATATTGACTCGGTTATATAATCGCCTCCTATTGGGATAATCTCGGTAAATTTTATATTATTATCCCAAAAAACAACTATCTCAGTAATAAAAGCTCCTATGTCAACAAGAACGACTCCAAGCTCTCTTTCGTGCTCGCGAAGCACCGCATTTCCAGTTGCAAACCCTGAAAAGATCAACTCTTCTATATCCACTCCGGAGGCCCTAATTGATTTTGTTATATTTTGAGTAGCAGATGGAAGAGCAGTAATTATAGTAAGTTCTACCTCCAGCTTCCTGCCAAACATTCCGATAGGATCCTTTATTCCAAATTGGTCATCAACGATGAAGCTGGATGGAAAGATGTGCAAGATATGCCTATCTACCGGTATAGAGGTATTCTTCGCAATATCGATGACCCTGCTAATATCCAGCCTGGTTATCTCATTGTCCCGGTCGGCAATATTTATATGACCCTTGGCTATGTGAGTCTTTATATGACTACCGGCGATATTTGCATATACCGAACTCATTTTTAATTCGGATATCTTCTCAAGCTGCTTTATTAGATTCTCAATAGAATCAGTCAGCTCCTTAATATCTATTACAATACCGTTCTTTATTCCTTTTGAAGAAACTGAAGAGGCGCCAGCAATATTAATCTTATCGTGCTTATCCAGTCTCCCGATGCATCCCGATATTTTTTTAGAGCCTATATCAAGCCCTACAACAAAATCTTTCTTTTTCATCATCATGTGCCGATTACCGGCTCCTTAAATCTTAAATCTATATATTTCGGGTTAATATGATTTTTTCTTAACTCAGAAAATATTCTGGGGAGGCTATTAAATCCATCCTTCAAAGAATTCTCATCCAATATCAAGCTTGTACCATCTGAAAGAATCACTGTTAACCGATTCGCTTGCTTAACATCTATTGCAGTAATAAAAAGGTGCTTAGATAATGCGGAATTATTATATAAGTTTAACAGTTCCCCTGTAACCTTAAGTCTCGATGAGCTAAGTTTATAATGTTTCCCAGCGTTGGCTAATTCCTCTTCGAAGCCTATTACCATTGGCAATGCATGCGTACTTTTTTCACCTTTCAGGTATGAATCTCTCCTTGTGCTGTCCAGAATAACAAAATCTTTATCAATTGTAAATATTCCTTTTTTTGTTTTTATTTGCAGGAAGGGCGTCCTCTCTACTACATATATCAATATCTTGCATGGAAATACTCTTTTAATTGTTATATATTTAGCATCAGAGCTTAAGGTAAATGCGAAATTTTTAAGGCTACCAGATAGACCCTTTCTAAATATATTAACCTCACCTTTAAACCTATAGAAAAAATTCTCCGTGTTATTATCCAGCTTTTTTAATCTGATCTCCACAAATTCGACATTAAAGTTTGGGGTCCTGCTAAACCTGTACGTACCAATAAACACGCATGTCGAAACAATAAAAAGAAATATGGTAAACAGCTTCCTTAGGTTTAAATTTAAGTCAAGCTTTAAATTATTTATCATTGATTACGGCCTTTGCGCTGTCTTGATATAGCCATCTCTAACATTTTTAAGCATAACTGCATAAAATCTATTCCTGCTACTTTAGCCGATTTCGGAAGTAAGCTGGTTGAGGTAAGCCCCGGTATCGTATTAACTTCTAAGACAAAAATTTTACCATCCTTTGATAATATCATATCTACTCTTGAAAAATCGCGGCAGTTTAATGCCTTATGGGCTGATATAGCAATCTCTTGGGCAGCCTTGTAATATTCGGGCTTTATATCCGCTGGTATTTCATAATCAGTATTTCCAGGTACATACTTTGCCTCAAAATCAAAAAATTTCCTTTTAGGTATTATTTCGATAACGGGCAATGGACATTCATTAAATATGCCTACGGTAATCTCTCTTCCTTCTATATATGACTCAACAATTGCCCTCTCGTCAAATTGAAACGCAATCTCCAATGCATTTTGCAACTGGAGAGGATAGTCTAATATAGTAAGCCCCACGCTTGAACCTTGAGAGGAAGGCTTCACAACAACGGGAAAATTTATTCCGTTTAGCCTTGCATTTCTATTTTTTACAAATATTTCATATTCGGGTGTCTTAATACCCTTTTCGCTAAATACTTTTTTGGAGGCCACCTTATCCATCGCAAGCTGGCTTGCTTTTATTCCTGAACCCGTATAAGGGATTTCAAGATTTTCTAATACTTCCTGCAGGACGCCGTCCTCCCCAAATTTTCCGTGCATAGCTATAAATGCCAATGTAATGTTTGACTCTTGAATTTGTTTAACAGACCTTCTCTCATCAATATCGATTTTTGTTATATTTAAACCTTGATCCATAAGGACACTATAAACCGATTCCGCGCTTTTTAGCGATATCTCTCTTTCGCTTGAAGAGCCGCCGCACAATATGCCTATCTTTTGCCAGACAAATTTTTTAATTTGTCTGGCAAATCTGTTAGTTAGGGTCTGCATAAAAGTTAAATCAATTTAAATGCAACTACAATTGAATTTTAACATATTTATGAACGCATTTAGATCCTTCGTCGCCTTCAACTCCTCAGGATAAATAAAACCAACCGATATGTTAAATCTCATAGTTGGTTTTATTTAGAATAACAATCTCCGGCTCCAATTCAATATCATAATCCTTTTTTATCTTTGCTTTTACTATATCCATAAGATGGATAACATCACTAGCCTTTGCGCTTCCAGTGTTTATTATGAAGTTGGCGTGTACCGAAGAAACCTCAGCGCCTCCAAATCTGCTTCCTTTAAGACCAGCTCTTTCAATTAATTCACCCGCCGTAATGGCACCGGATTTGGGATTCTTAAAAATACATCCCGCGCTCGGAAACCTCAGATCTTGGCTTCTTCTTTTATAAGAAGCATATTTATTTATTTCATTTACTATATCGGCGCTTTCACGTTTAAAAACCCTGAAGCGCGCCTCAATAATTGTTAGGTTGGATGGAGAGAAGCTTCTATATCCAAATTTCATATCGCTCTTCTTTAAAAGTTTTATATCTCCGTTTTTATCCAGTGCCACTACTTCTTCTATAACATCCGAGATATTCCTTTCTTTAACTCCAGCATTCATCATCACAAGGCCACCAACCGTTCCGGGTATGCCGGATATGAATTCTAAGCCGCTGATATTGGAATCAACGCAGAATGAAAGAAGTTCACCCGTCGAAACACCGGCACCCGCCCTTAGATATTTATTCTCAAGGTTTAACTGCTTAAAAGCGTTTGAACTCAATTTTATCACTACCCCCCTAAAACCCTCGTCCCTTACCAAAACATTGCTGCCACCACCAAGAACAAACTTTGGAATTGGGCCGTTATTTATACAAAAAATAATATTCTTTAAATCCAAGGTATCTTTTGGGATAACTAATAAATCGGCGGGTCCGCCTATCTTAAAGGTAGTATATTTTGAAAGTGGCTCTGAAACCAAAACCTTCCCTTTCGCAATGTCGGTTAGCTCTTTATGGGCTTTTACCAAAAGCATGTTTATCCCAAATTTTGCATTAGACCCTTCCTTAAAAAGGATTAGGAAGGCCTATCCCTGTGGATTAAGAATTCTAATTTGTCCTAACTCTTTGTTGTTAGACCCTTCCATTAAGGTTTAGGAAGGTCTATCCTTTCTGGATTAAAATACTTATTCTATCACACTGTATCACAGAAAAGTGCAGGTAAATTTTGGGATTACCCCAACCCTGGTCAATCTGAAAGATTGCCCAGGACTAGTCCTGATGAAATTCTACGAATTTCTCAGGGCAAGCTTGATTAAATCTCTTCGAGATTTAATCAGTCGGCCCTTCGGGCAGATTTTGTCCTCCCTTCTTGCTTTCGCAAGAAAGCAGGGGGGACAAAATCTGGGTTTATCACAATTTGTCAGAATGATACTTTATCTTCTTAAGAACCTCACTGAATTCGGTTGAGAATCTGCCGATATCGCCTGCACCCAGCATCAATAAAATATCGCCCTTTTTTACTATATCTAAAAGCACGCTCATCAATTCCTGTCTCGGAACAAACAGGCAGTTTAAATGTCCATTTTTTTTAAGCGCCTGGATTATCAAATCGGCTGAAACGCCGGGTATGGGTTTTTCTCCCGCAGCATAAATTTCCGTTATAATAACCAGGTTCGAGCCTGCAAAAGACTTACCGAACTCCTCTGTAAGGTATTTTGTCCTGGTAAATCTGTGCGGTTGAAACACTGTTATCAATCTTTCCTTTGGCCAGTTATCAAAAACTTTTATAGTGGCCTGTATTTCGCTTGGGTGGTGAGCGTAATCGTCAATCACGGTTATGCTCTCTAATTCCAGTTTGATCTGAAACCGTCTTTCAATTCCGTCAAATTTTAAAAGAGCGCTTTTTATTAAGTTTAAATCAATGCACAGTTCAATGCCTATGCCGATTACAGCCAGAGAATTTAATACGTTATGAATACCGGGAACGTTTAAAAAGAATCTTCCGAGTGGTTTATTTCTAAAAAAACAGTTAAAGTTTGAACTTAATCTTTCAAGTTTTATATCATCCGCGTATATATCCAGGGATTTATCTAATCCATAGTTTAGATACTTTTTATTGATAAGCCTAAGCATCTTCTGAATATTTTTATCCTGACCGAAGCAAATTAGCTTACCGCCCTTTTTTGTATTATCGGCAAATTTTGCATAGGCCTCAATTATTTCATCTATATTACGATAATAATCCAAATGTTCTTTATCTATATTTGTTATTACAGAGTAAAATGGCCTGTAATATAGAAATGAGCCATCGCTCTCATCTGCTTCTATCACAAAGAAATTTCCTTCTCCCAAAAGTGCGTTATTAGAAAAATTCTTAACAATTCCGCCTACGGCGACAGTAGGATTCAGGGAAGATTCTTTGAGTAATAGCGCGGTCATAGATGACGTGGTGGTTTTTCCATGTGCGCCGCTAATGGCGATACCTACTTTCTCATTCATCAATTCAGCAAGAACCTTCGCCCTCATGACAACCGGAATCCCTTTTTCCCTGGCGGCTATTAGCTCAGGATTATCCGGGCTAATGGCAGAAGAGTACACCACTAGTTCAGAGTCTTGAATATTCAAAAAATTATGATTTAGGAAAACTTTTATTCCGCTGCTCTTAAGTATTCCAATTATATCTGAATCTTTAATATCGGAGCCGCTTATATCAAAACCCTTTTTTACCAGGAGTTGGGCTATTCCGCTCATACCTATCCCGCCTATGCCTACGAAGTGTATCCTCTTCTTACCCTTTAGCAAATCCATTTTAATAAGTATTAATTGGTTGAATTTATAAAGCCTTCCATAACTTTGAGGTTTCCGTGTGGCTCATCCTGAGCTTTTTGCGAAGGAAGCGGCCATTGTTCATCCGCCGCCCCCTGTTCCTCGTTTAGCTCGGGACTTCGCCCCTCGTCCGCTTTTAGCGAACTCGGGATTCTACTGGCAGCGAATGTATAACCAAATTCGCCAGGTTTCTAGCGCTGCCTCCCGTAAACAACCTTCTGCAATTTTCCGTCATATTACTGAGAATCCCTCTGTTACTATAAAACTCTAAGAGTATACTTTTAAATATCTCCGGAGATATTTCCTTTTCATCTCTCAAGACACAGCAGCCCCCCTCTTCAAGCACCTTAGCATTCAAAATTTGATGCGCCCTTGCGTATGGGTATGGTATCAAAATGGACGGCAGGTTAAATGAGAGAATCTCCGATATTGTGGTAGCTCCTGCTCTGGCTATAACAAGATCGCTGGCCGCATATGCATATCCTATATCATCCAAATAGGGAAAAACATTCGCACTCACTCCTGACCTTTTATAACTTTCCAGAATTTGATTATAATCGTTTTTTCCTGTTATGTGAATAAACTCCATTTTATTTTTAACGGAACTATCCATGATTGAAAGTGCGCCAACTGTAAGCATATTTATACTATGGGAACCTTGACTGCCTCCAATAACCAATATATGAAATTTATCAGAAGAAAAATTAAACCTTTTCAAGGCGGAGATTTTATCAATATTAAAAATCTCTCTCCTTAAGGGATTCCCCGTTAAAACTAAATCCTTCCTTCTTATAAAATCCTCTGTTTTTTTAAAACTAATTGCAAACTTATCCGCAAAATATGACAAGAAACTATTGGCAAGGCCGGGTTTCACATTCTGCTCATGTATTATAGTCCTCCGCTTCAAAACAAAAGCCGCAAGCATTACCGGGACCGATACATAGCCCCCAAACCCAATAACTATATCAGGTTTAAAACCCAAAATCAACAAAAGAGATTTCAAAAAACCCAAAAAAAGCTTAGCAAAAGAAAATACATTTTTAAATTTATGGCTACATTGTAATGCCACGACATCAATAGACCTAAATTCAAGATTTCTTTTTTTAACCGCTTCAACATCTGACTTTTTTTTAGACGTCACAAACAGGATTTTTGAGGTAGGTTTTTCATAAATGACCTCTTGCGCCAGAGCAAATGCCGGAGATAAGTGTCCGCCTGTCCCCCCGGCGGCAATCAGGATTTTCATAATTATTTTACTATTATACGTTGTCTACTAAATAGAGTTATCATATTAAATTCAAATATCAAAAATCAAATATCAAAATGACATATCAAAATCCCCGCCTGCCAAAGAACTCGTTAG
>JAGVOB010000064.1 GCA_020052955.1 Candidatus Omnitrophota bacterium
ACATCGTTACTCACCCCTTTTTAGGGTGAGTATACCTGACATTTTCTATTTGCAGAATACTGACATTATTATATTGCGTCTACATAATCTTTTTATGCGTGGGTAAGGCGAACGTATATACCCTCGGCTAATACCTTATCAACCGCAAACTGGCTCTCTCCTATTTTGAAAACATAGGATGGGAACCTTTGAAGCAGCGTTATATTCATACCGGGCAGAACCCCTATAGCCATAAGCTTATGCATGCGGGCGGGGTCTTTTGTATGCAAATAGGCCACTACTCCTTTTTCTCTCTCCTTGAGTTCTGACAAAGAAGACACTACTTTAAAATATTCTTTCTTGCCCTTTTCCCTGCAACATTTACCGGGCGGTATAGGTTTTCCGTGCGGGCATATCTTTGGATGGCCCAAAAGAATGCACAGATTATCCTCAAGACCCTTGTGCAACAAATGCTCAAAGCGGCAGCTCACCTCATTTATTATCTTCTTCTTTACGTCCAGCACATCTGCTAACAACCTTTCAGCAAGCCTGTGCCGCCTTATCGCTGTCTGAGCGTCCTGCTTTCCTTTTTCTAAAAGGTATATATGATTTGCATCTAACTTTATAAAACCCAATTTCTCAAGTTCGCTGATAGCCGGCTCATCTCTTGATGCCCCCAAATCAAGTGGCTTCTTACCCTCTTCCTCCATGTTTACCCAAAGCGCCTCTAATATCTCCTCTGCCTTCTCAGAAAGTTCCATATCTGTAAATCCTCTCTTTTGTTAATAGATTTTTATTAAGTTAATTATTGGGTATCTATATTAACATTATAATAATTCAAAAATCAAAATCCAAAAATCAAAGTTACATATTAAAGTCCAAAATGTTTAAAAAATTTTGAGTTTTGGATTGTCATTTTGATATTTAATTTTTGAATTTTGGATTTATAAAATATAAAATATTAAAAACCAAACCTTGACAGGACTCATATACTAACTATAAATTAATCCCAAAAAATTTTAAACCAATATTTACAAAAAATCCTATTGAAAAAGAGAAAAAAAGTATAAATATACTCATTGCTATGCCCATCTTAATTCCTCTTTCTTTTATATTCATAAGCAGCTGCGCAATGCACGGCAAAAATAACGTAAGCGTAATGCAAGACACAACCAGCTGATTGCCGGATAGAAGCCCTACTTTTTTCAAATCATATAAACCTGCGGCTCCGTAATCTCTCCTGAAAAAACCGAATAAAAAAGCAACCGATGCTTCCTTTGGCAATCCAATCCAACTTATAGGGTACTCTAATATTTTAACCAAGAAATTGAATGCGCCTGTTACCTGACCAAGCCAGATTAAGAGGCTCGCAAAGATAAATAAAGGTAATATCTCAAAAAAATACCATTTAAGCCTGCTTAGTGTTTTACGAATAATATTAGAGAATTGCGGCAGGCGAAGCGGTGGTATTTCCATATAAAAAGTCGGCATCTCGCCCGGCATAATCTTCGAAGCAAGAAACCCCACTATTAAAAACACCATTATAATAATCCCAAGCCATAGAACAAGCGCCAAAGGTTTTCCCTCCATCAAAGCTAAAATTACTCCCATTTGAGCAGAACATGGTATAGCAAGAGCCAAAAGCAAAGTGGCAATTATCCTTTCCCTTTTAGTCGGAAGCGTCCTTGTTACCATTGTAGCCATTGTATCGCATCCAAAACCTAATACCAATGGAATAACCGCCCGACCTGTTAAGCCAATTTTCTTAAAAAGCCTGTCTATAAGCATGGCAAGCCTTGGAAGATAGCCTGTATCCTCTATTATGGCAAACGCAAAAAAGAAGGTTGCCACAATAGGAAGAATTATTGCCACCGCATACCTTGCGCCAAGGGTAATTATGCCGTATTCACCCACAAAGAGGTCTCTTAAAATCTGCCAGGGTACCAGCATATTTACAAAATTTATCATAAAAGGATTTATATAATCTCCAAAAACTTTATTCTCAAGAAAATTCACCAGAACTCCTGCGCCAAATGAACCTACAAATTTATATAATCCATAATATAGGATGAACAAAAGTATAGGGGCGCCTGTCAGTGGATTCATGGTTATAGAACTAATCTTCTCAAGAAAGCTTGTCTTAGGTCTTTTTGCATACGAAAATACACGCTTTGCTAAGGAGCTAGCCTCCTCCTGTCTGCGCTTTGAAATAATATAACTCAAGGGCTGTTTATAGTGGGCTTTTGCCTCATCAACAATAGTTTTTATACCTAGAAATTTTTTCTCTTTCTTCTGGATAAGTTCAAGCATATCTTTATCTTCCTGAAGCAAAAGCAGGCTAAGGGCACGCTTTGAAATTTTGTATTCTGCCTCAAGCAGCGCTTCAATTTTACTTATGTATAACTCGATAGGGTCTTCGTAGCCTATTTTACTAAATAAATTTTTTTCTGACATATTCTTCTATTTTTCCTTTTAAAATATCAATGCCCCTTCCTGTCGTAGAAACGGTTTCAATAACAGGAATTCCAAGTTCCTTTTCGAGGATTTTTGAATTAATTTTTATTCCAAGTTTTTCAGCCTCATCCATAATATTCAAAACTAATATTGCAGGCAGTCTCGCCTCAAGCAGTTGAAAGGTTAAAGGAATCATCCTTTCCAAATTCTTGGCATCAACGATATGTAATATAATAGTAGGATTCTCATCCAGAATTATCTTTCGGGCAATGCGTTCTTCTTCTGTTATGGGTAAGAATGAATACATGCCGGGCGTATCCACTACTTCAAAATCTATCCCTCCTATCCTTGCTTTTCCTCTTGAGACCTCAACAGTCGTCCCAGGATAGTTTGAGACGTTTACATATTTTCCAGTCAGGTTATTAAACATAACCGACTTCCCAACATTAGGGCTACCTACAAGAGCGATTTTCATATTCGTCCCTTTTATGAATTAAGAATTAGATTATATCAGAATCTCCAATAAAAACAAGAGAAGGTATGCTGACTTTTAAAACTTATATGAAAAGTGGCTTACGCTTAAGTTAGGGGAAGGGGGCGAGGAAAAAGAAAATCTAATTCAACCTACGTGGTTGAAACCTTTATCGAAATCAAAATTAACGACCTATTGCTTCTCTACGCTTAATCTCAGTTCTTATATCATTAAATAGAGCATTATAAATCCCAACATCATATATTTGCTTAATTACATTTTTCCCACCAAATTGTGACATATTAGTTTCTTGAATATTAATTCTAACTTGTTGGGCAGTTTTATTTAGATCATTTACCATACAACTTAATTCAATAAGCGTGCTTTTGTTCGCAACATAACCTAGCCAAAATGCCTGCCAAAACTGCGAACCCTCAGAAGTCTCCCTATCTACAGTAGCTGAAATTAGTCCAGAATCCATGTCTGTATTTTTTATTATATAGTTATTATCCTGAATAACTGTTAAACATGCACGATATACATTTTCGTAACTACCTTCAAATTCTTTTGTTGTTATTTCTCTTATTTGCATTGGGGATAAATTTGAACTCGTTGTAGCACATCCAGGTATAAGTATTATAACTAAAAATATAATTATGATAAATTTTTTCACGATACTCCTTCTTTTAATAAGAAGCGTGAATAACACTATAATCTTTTACTACATCATTTTCATTAAACTCTATAATTAAGTCAAACGATTCGGTAGTAGTTGAAGACATAGCACGGCTTCCACTCCATAAAATTAGAGACCCTCCATCCTCCCCAGCCATTGCTTTGTAAGACATCCTATTATAATTCCATACCTCATTATTCGCTCTATTCTTTGTGACTAAATTAGGTGCACCTAAAAGTTCCATAATTTCTGCCTGTGTTGTCACTCCTTTAATAATTTTTTGTTTTACAGTTCCCACGGTAAGATTACTTTTCTGAGCAGGTTCCTTACTAGCAGGAAAAGTTGCGCAACCAGCAATAAAAGCAAACGAAAGTAAAAATAAAGTAGATAAAATAATTTTCATGGTTATCTCCTCCTGAACAAAAAAGCAACTCCCTGTTTTGAGAGTTGCTTGGCGATTAAACTATTTTAAATCTCATTACCACCTCTTTGCAGTGATTATATAGAAATAATAATACTGAAATATTAATAAGTCAATTTAAAAGTTTGGTGGGCATTGAGTTGGGGAAAAATCCGGGACACATTCTATTTCTGGAGCCACACGGGTGAAACCCGTGGGATCTAAACTTACCATGCCCATCTTGGGGCGACGTCCCGATCCGCTATTCACCCATGGCCATGGCCATGGAACTCTGGTGACGGGATTAGGCTTTTCAGTTTTGGTAATTTCTATTGCTTTTTTCACGGTTATCTATAAGTGGGCATAATTTTCTTATAAAAGCTCTGGATAATTGGCTTTTAGCCAATTGAGAACCAGATTTAGAAAATCCTCGGCTTCATTAATCAATTCTTCGGCTTCTTTTTCTGAGACTCCTCCGGCATAAGAATAGTCGGTTATATTCCTCTTTGTCCTGCAAGAATCAAAATAATCAGCTAATCCATAATGGCTTTTGCCCAATATTTCCTTCATTGCCTGAAACGCTGTAAAGTGATGGGCTGTCCTTTCTGGTTTGTATCCCTTAGAGTAAAGCAGAATGGTCGCTAATTGTAAAACCGCGTTATAGGCAGTAGCAAATTTCCTGTCTGTAGAAAGGCCCTTTAACTTTGCATCCTGGATGTCTCTTTTGGTAAGGGTAAGCAGATTAGCAATTTCTTTTTTAGAAGTTCTATGATGTTTTAACTTACCTTGATTTAATAAGTTTTCTAAACTCATCTTCTTCGCCTATAATAAATATCTTCTTTTCCCTTAATATAGAGCTCAAAAAGTGGTCCTTCCGTATCAACTTTTGCTTAAATTCTTTTATAGGAAATACTGCATAATTAATTTCTCTGCCTAATTCTTTCTTGGGCTTGGCGAGGATATGTGAAAGCTCTTTTGAGCTAATATTACCGATAATCAGTAAATCAATATCGCTTAATAAATTTTCCTCTCCTCTTGCATAAGAACCGTAGATAAAAGCAATTTTAATATTATTCTCTTTTAGATTCTTTTTTAAAACCTCTGCGATACCAACACTTTTAAACAGAATATTTTTCAATTCTTCAAATATGGGGCATTTCTTATTTACCTTATAATAGATGCGATTACCTTGAACAGAGCTTTCAATAAGGCCTATTTTTTGAAGTTTGACTACTTCCCTCTGGACTCCGCGTATGGACTGACTGGTAAGAGCAGAAACCTGCCTCTGGTAAAATGTGTTTTCAGGGTTAAATAAAAATAATCTCAGGATTTCAACCCTTGCCCTTGAGGAGAAAAGTTTATCTATCATAATTTATCTCCATATACATTTTGTAGTCAATTATATACATTTTGTAGTCAATTGTCAACCGATTTTTATCTTCCCGCTCATATTATCCTCAATCTATTTTTACTCGTTCACTAAAAGTATAATAAGCGTGGCTACATTTAACAAAAATATAAGAATGCAGGTTTTGATTATGCCCAATATGGGGATTAAAAAGATACTGGCAAAGAATGCTCCGATACAGGCGCCGAGAAGGTCAACTCCGTAGGTAGTGCCTGCTGTCTTGCCTACTTCCTGGTTTTGTAGACATACCTTATTTGCCAGAGGGAATTGAACCCCGCCTATAAAACCTGCTATTATGGGAAGAAATGAAAATATAATGTTTGAGCCAAGCCAAGCCAAGAGAGGCGATTTTGTTTTGGATAATAACAAAAATAAAGGTGGCAGTATAAGCGGATAAATACAGATTGCTATCTGGATAAAAATAAATAACCTTCTATCATTTTTTATATCAGTTAAGTATTTGGTAATTAGAAAACTTCCTATTGCAAGGCCTATCATAAAAGAGGTAAGTATTAAGCCGAGTTTATAATAAACGAAGCCATAGAGCACCTGAAAGGATAAGAGCACCACTATCTGAAATACTATCTCAGAAGTTCCTGTGGTCATAATGGATATTAGATAGGGTTTTCTGTTAAAAGATTTTTTTGTTCTGATGCTTAACAAAAATAAGGCCGCCACAAATACAGAAAAGAAAATCCAGATTTTAAACTCCGAGGTTGCCTTTAATATATCCTTAAACTTAGAATTAAAATAGGTCATCCAGAGGACTATATCGTAAAAATAGCAGACAGGCTTAAAATCAAGATTAAGAGAAATTGAGCCTTTTTGTTTTAATCTATCCTCAATATAGGAAATCCTCTCCGGTGACATCTTTGAAAAGAGATAATACTCCCTTACAAATTTTAAATTTATATCCCTTGATTTTATCCTCTCGGAAAGCAGATTATAGTCATAGGTTAAAATACTTTCTTTATTGGAGCTTAAAAAATATGCGGTGTCTCCGGGGATTACCTTTACATCTTTAAATACATTTTTTAAAGTGCTATATATACAACTTAAAAAATCCTGAAGCTCTTTTCCTATATAGTTTTCGGATGAAGTAAGACCGAATGAAACTATGCCTGTTTCAGAGAGTATTAATTTTAACTCTCTAAAAAACTCTAACGTGTATAGTCTATTTAACTGAGCGGTAAATGGTTCAGGTGCATTTATTATGATACAGTCATATTTTAAATTTGCTCTTTTAACATAGAGCCTGCCGTCCATATGCCTTATCTGAACTCTGCTGTCTCTTAATACATTTAAATCCTTTTCTTTAAGGTGGTCTTTTGCCATCTGGATAACAAGCGGGTCCAGCTCAACATAATCCACTTTATTTACATTGTATTTTAAAGCCTCTTTTAAAATCCCACCTATGCCCCCTCCTATTATCAGGATATTTTTTGGGTCTGGATGCATCAGCATTGCAAAATGCGCCTGCTCTTCAGAGGAGAGTTCATCCGGAACGCTGAATAGATGAAGGCCGTTGTCAAAAAAGGAAACCTGCTCATTCTCTTTTGCCACTACGATATTTCCATAGATAGAGCTTTTAAAATCCAGAAGGTTATAGGGCTTCCACTGTAATCTGACCAAACCCTCATTAAATTTATCTATTCCTTTTAACCCCGCCGAGAATATAAGAAATAAAATAAGTAAAATACTAAGGGCTGAGATTATTCTTTTAGCTAAAAGATTTTCTTTTGACCTAACACTTAAAGCTACTGCAAGTAGAAGATTTGAAATTGAAAGAATAATCATAATGGTCAAAGAATTTAGAAAGCGAATAAAAATCAGACTTACTAAAAGACCTCCTATGCTTGCGCCTACCGCCTCAAGAATATAGACATAACCAATTCTCTTAGAGCCAGTGACATTCAGAATCTCATATGCCCTGCAGCTTAAAGAAAATAAAAAACCATATATGAGGCATAAAAAAGAGAGTATAAAAATCCCTGAAAATAGTATTGGAGGAATACCGATAATCTCAGCGGGCGAGACGCCTATAATAGGGCGGATTAATCGAACCTGAATTACCGAAAGAGGAAGAAGTATACCTAACAAGAATTGGCAGGCGGAGATTGTAAGTATTTTGTGCTTAATCCTATCAGTCAAAAACCCGAGCGCGCCTGCACCTATTGAACAAAGAATAAGCCAGAGGCCAAGGATAATACCTATTGAGAGTTCATTTCCGTGAAAGACAATAAAGAACTCCCTTACCAATACCACTTGTGATGCCATACTGGAAAAACCTAATAGGAGTATTGAAAGGGTAAGAATTTTTTTCAATTCTGAAAGGATTTTATTCCCATAGCCCGGCTATCTTAGTATTACAATAGCCGCAGGTTCCATTTTTTACTTCGTTTTTAAGAACAGTATAGCCAGTGCGCTCTATAACAATTTTTTTACAGTTTGGGCAATAGGTATGCTCGCCCTTATGACCAGGTATATTGCCTATATAGACAAAATTAAGGCCTTCTTTTAAGGCAATCTCTCTTGCTTCCTCCAGAGTCTCAACAGGCGTGGGGTAAAGATTCTTCAGCTTATACTGGGGATAAAACCTTGACAGGTGAAGCGGTGTATCCGAACCTAAATTCTTATTTATCCATCCTGCCATTTCTTTTATTTTAGCCATATCATCATTTAAAGTAGGAACTATAAGACTTGTTATTTCAAGCCAAATTCCATTATCCTTTAAAATCTTAAGCATCGTAAGCACAGTCTGGAGCTCCTCCTGACAGGTTTCGGTTAAATAATTCTGGTCAAAACCTTTAAGGTCCACATTTGCCGCATCAAGTATCCGCGTCAAATATTTGCAGGGGTCAGGATTTATAAAGCCGCCTGTATGGTAGAGATTTTTTATCCCTTTTTGTTTGGCAACCTTTGCAGTATCAACCATATACTCAAAGAATATAGTTGGCTCTGTGTAGGTATATGCTATTGACTTACAATTATTCTTAAGGGCTAAATCCACCACCTCATCCGGTGAGAGCTCCTGATTATCCGACTCCTCAGGCTTTGACTGGGATATCTGCCAATTCTGGCAGAACTTACATCTTAGATTACAGCCGGCGGTTGCTATAGAAAAGGATTTGCTGCCCGGCATCATATGGAATAAAGGCTTTTTTTCAATAGGGTCAATATGCATAGCTGCAAGCAGGCCGTAGACAGCGCTGTATAATATTCCATCCCGCGGCTCTCTGGCACGGCAGAAACTACGCGTTCCATTAGTCAGGGTGCATTTTCTTGGGCAGAGCATACACTGGACAGTCTCTTCATCTATCTTGTTGTAAAACATAGCTTCATAAGGACTGAATTTAGTTTTTGGTATATCGGCAAAAATATTATCTATTCTGAGAGATTCTAGAACAAATAATCCACCGCTACAGGCTGCAAAGATACAGCCTTTCTTAAGAAAATCTCTTCTTGTTAAGCGTCTGTTGAAAACTTCCATATCTACCCTTAATAATATTTTATCATTTAATACTCTATTATAGGGAAAATTTTCTACTCAACCTTTATTATATTTACGGGACAATCCGATGTGGATTTTTTTATCAGTTCCTCATTTTTATTCAGGTCAGCGCCTGCTTTCACCTTAGCCGTATCATCCGCCATCTCAAAAACCTCCGGGCATGTATCCGCGCATAGACCGCATGCAATACACCCCTCGTCTATCCAGACTTTCTTTATTGCCATTTTATATCCCCTTTTTATTTATAGTTTAACTCCATCAATAACAGTATTACAAAATTTACACTTAGAATCTCTTATATTGTTCTGCAATATTTGAAAACCAAACCTGCCTATGAGTAATTTTTTGCAATTATAGCAAAATGTATTCTCGCCTTCATCGCCTGGTATATTTCCTGTATAGACATATTTTAGCCCTGCGTTAAAACCTATCTCTCTTGCCCTGACAAGTGTTTTTACAGGCGTAGACGATTTATCAGTCATATTGTAATCCGGATGGAATCTGCTTATATGCCATGGTATTTCTCTGCCTACATCAGCCAAAAAGCCTACTATATCCTTCAGCTCTTCTTCTGAGTCATTCTCTCCTGGTACAACTAAGGTAGTTACCTCGACCCATATACCAAGTTTTTTCATATATCTTATAGACTCAAGAACGGGTTTTAGCCTTGCGCCGCAGGTATTTTTATAAAAATCATCCTTAAATGACTTTAAATCCACATTTGCCCCGTCAAGTATACCTTTTAGCATATCAAGGCACTCAAGGCTCATATATCCGTTTGTAACAAACACGTTGTAAAGCCCTTTTTGTCTGGCAAGTTTTCCTATATCATAGGCATATTCGAAAAATATGGTGGGCTCCGTGTAAGTATACGATATGCTTTCGCACTTATAGGTAAGTGCCTGCGAGACTACCTCTTCAGGCGAAAGCCTTTCTCCTGTGACTTTAAAATCCTCATCCTTTGTAATCTGTGATATCTGCCAGTTCTGGCAGAAACCGCATGTAAAATTACATCCGGCTGTTGCTAGGGAATATGACTTTGAGCCCGGCAAAATGTGGAATATCGGTTTTTTTTCTATCGGGTCTATATTTAAGGCGATAGGATTCCCGTATACAAGGCTATATAGCGCCCCATCTCTATTTTGCCTGACACCGCAGATGCCAAACTTTCCTTCTGGTATCTTACAGTTATGGGCGCAAAGCCTGCAGGAGACTTTATTTTCCCTTATCTTCTCATACAGAAGGGCTTCTTTTAACATATTTTTCAAATCTTAAATTGTTTATGCTCAAAGGTAAAATAATCTATTGTATCGGCCTTAAATTCAACCACGGCGAATCCCTTATCTTTAAAACTTTTAAAATACTTTTTGGAGTTCAGGTAGGAATTAAATACAAATTCTTTAATCTTTAGAGAATTAACAATGGTTGCTTTACCCGTTAGGGTAATTATTGCGGGAATATATTAACAAACAAAAAGTCCCCTGTCTATTAAAAACAAGGGGACGAATTGCACTTAATTTTGATTAGGGTTCTCTCCATGAAAGCACATCAACGGTAGTTCCCAAGATATAATCCCCGCTTGTTGAAAGCGCCTCGTCATAGTGAATACTTGACGCGCCATTAATTGTAATTTCGTCGGCCACTACTGAACCCCAAACCTGGGATTGTTTAAGGGTTATTTCTGAATCTGGAGCATATAGCGCGCCATAAACATTCGCATCCTGCAATTTAACATCATGGTCGCCTATAACCTTCACTGTGACGTTTTTCGGATCTGCGGGAAATATGTTAAAATATTTAACGTCAATATTACCATCTACATATAAAGTAATTTTACCATTTGCCCAGATAGTTGGCCATTGGCCTGCAGATGGCCTGCCGCCTGTGGTTTTTAATCCTGTGAGATAGTAGTCGCCGGTATTAAGCGGCAGCGACTGACCTTCTCCCAGCGTCACATTTCCTAAGTTAGTCGCGCCTGACGGAACCTGCGGAGTTATAAGCGTTACAGCGGCGCTTAATGCAGTCATAGTCACAGGAGAAGGTGTTACTGAGCCATTTATACTTATAACGGTATTCGGATCCCCTCCATTACCTGCAATTAAATCCCCCTTGACTGTAGCTGTCTGGCCGGTTACATTCAGCTTCAGGGCTGCATTTTGAATACTATTAGTTCCTATATCACCGTTTGAGTTTGCGCTAGTTACGTCATAAGCTCCGTTCCTTGAGTCATAACTGTCGGTATATATAGTACCATTTAAATCTATCTCTGAATTACCAAACATAGCCCAGCGAGAACCGCCATTTGAAGGGCTTACCTGTACGTATAACTCAACATCCCTTTTTGTATAGCCATAAGAAGCCGTGTTGTTATCCGGATAATAGCCCGTTGAAAAAACCCTTCTCCAGTTCGGGTTAGCTGGCGGCGTGGTAACTGAGATTTCGTAACCGCCTTCTCCGAGTGTAGCATACCCTGTTCCAGTGTATAAAGTATCTGCCCTTAATGCGGCAATGCCAATATCGGCTCCGGCTTCAGCTAAATAAAAGGCAATCTTAGAATTCCTGAATCGCTGCGTAAATACGCCTTCATAGATACCTACTGTGATAAAACCGATGCCTAAAGTAACCAAAAGGGCTATCGCAAGATAAAATGTTATAAGCGCTATTCCTTTATTATCAGAAAGTTTAATCATTATCATTTCCTTTTTCACCTCCTCCCTTTAATGAGTCCGCCACACCTCTTTGGCGGACGAATTAATTTCTTAAAAGTATCTGCTCTCCAGAATTAAAATTTATAACCCTTTGGTCAAGGGTATTTTTTTGCGCTGTCAGGTTTATAAGTATCCTGTTCGGCTGGGCGGGCTGCCTCGTCACCTGAAACAGGTTTATATCGTTTGCGACAACAGTATCTGCGCCCTGCTGGACGCCCGATGCGTTAAAAACCCTTCTTAGAATCTGCTGGTTATTTAAACCTCCCAAAAAATACCTTATTGTCCAGCTAAGGTTCCCCTCGGCTCCCCACTCTACCAAGCCTGAAGCGTCAACTGCATCACCGTCTGAGTCCCAGTCAACCGGCATCTGAAATGTAACCGAATCATTGGTTATCGGGATTGTAACAAGGGCGCTCCTTGAGGCCGTTAGCTCTCTTGTTATCCTATCAATTACCTTTCTTGTCTCCTGCTGTAACTTTATCATATCCTGGCCCTCGTTTACGGTAACCCTGTTTGAATTCATGGCGGCATAAAGCATTCCTATCAAAACCAAAAAAATAACCATGGTTATCGCCAACTCTATAAGTCCTACTCCCTTATTACTTTTTAAATATATTCTCCTCATAATTACCTCTGCGTAATAACCGTAACTAAAGAAGTGCTTCTTGGGCGGTTTTTATCGGCCCAGCTTACAGTGACAGTGACCGTAAGGGGATCCGAACCCTGATAAACCGTTGTTATTGCCTCACTATTCAATGAATTCGCGCCGTTATTGCGCGCCCATGTCGCCCAATCCGTGGTGGAGACAGAGCCAAACGGCACATTTCTCATTTCTTCTATTACCCTGGTTGCATCATTCAAGGCTGTATTTAAATTCCTTGAGCCTTCGCTCATTACGAGCGCTCCAACATATGCACCAAGGAGTGAAATTACGGCAACTATAAATATAGCCACCCCTATCATAAGTTCTAACAGCGTTAAACCCCTTTCTCTTTTCATCTATCCACCACTCCCCTTTAGTAAAAAACCCTATCTAAAAAGATAGGGCATATGCTTTCTTGGCAGCTGACTATCCCGAACCTCCGGGACTCTTTAGCTTTGTGCCCCATCCTTTCAGATGGTTTACCCTTTTCAAGAAATACATTAAATTTTAATATTTTCTGTCTAATTAAAATATACCACAGAATCAGAGATTTTACAACTCAAAATCGCTATAAAAAATTCGCACTGTTATGTGCGGATTTTATTTTACAAAATGGGCATACCATATTTATAAAGCCTTCCATAACTCCTGGTGAGCGAAGTCGAACCAAAGCCCGAGGTTTCCGTATGGCTCATACTGCACTTCGCCTTGCTCAGTGTCCTGAG
>JAGVOB010000029.1 GCA_020052955.1 Candidatus Omnitrophota bacterium
GCCAAAGAACTCGTTAGGCGGGCAGGCAAAAATTAAGTAAAAAGATAGACAGCAAAAGGTGCTCAGAAGTTAAATTTTGATTTTTTAATTGTAATTTTGATTTTTGCATTTTGATTTTTAGATTAAAATATTATTTACTTGACAAGACACTATGGCAATAAAACTTATAAATCTTGGGTTTAATAATGTAGTTGCGCTGGAAAGGGTGGTTGCAGTTCTTAATTCCCAGAGCCTGCCGTCTAAAAGGCTAAGGGAAGAGGCTATACGCAAGAATAAGCTTATAGATGCTACAAACGGCAGAAAGATGAGAACTGTTCTGGTTACAGACTCAGACCACGTCGTTTTATCCAGCCTTCAGCCAGAGACCATCATACAGAGAATAAAAGAAGAAAAGTAAAAATGGCCAGCGGCAAAATCTTTGTGGTCTCGGCTCCTTCCGGGTGCGGGAAGACAACCGTTATCCAAAAACTTCTAAGGAAGAAGAGAAACCTTGTCAAATCAGTCTCCGCTACCACCAGGAGCATGCGCCGCGGAGAAAAGGACAACATTGATTACAGGTTTATAACAAAAGGAGAGTTTAAAAGGCGGATAAAGAATGGTTATTTTTTGGAATGGGAGAGGGTTTTCGAGAATTATTACGGAACACCGCTTGCACCGGCTAAAAAAATATTAAGGGAAGGCAAGGATGTTGTGCTGGATTTAGATGTCAAGGGCGCCCTGCATGTAAAAAGAATTTTTAGAGATGCCGTTCTTGTATTCCTGCTCCCCCCCTCTGTTTCGGCATTGAAGGAAAGGCTTAAAGCGCGCTCGACAGACACCCCGTCCCAGATAAGAAAAAGGCTTATGCTGGCGAAATGGGAATTATCTCAGCGCAACAAGTATGATTATATAGTGTTAAACAAGGATGTGGACAAGGCGGTTGGAGAGCTTAACAGCATTGTAAAAAAGGAACGCGAAAAAACATAGGGCGTCACAAAAGTGCCGTCCTTGATTACGTAGATTAAGAATCCGATTACACAGATTAAATATACCAACGAGACAATCTGTGTAATCTCTTTTAGAAATCTGTGTAATCATAGGCTCAAACGACTTCCGTGACAGCCTAAAAAAAACATTTAAAGGAGGAAAGCCCCTTATGGCGTATATCCCGGTAAAAGAGCTTTTGAATAATTGTGATAGTGTATATAAATTAGTTGTGCTTGCCTCTAAAAGGGCAATTGAATTAAGCAATGGCGCTAAAAAACTCGTAGACTCAAATTTGGAGAAACCTCAGCTTGTTGCCATAGAGGAGATTAAGGCGGGGAAAATTAAATATAAGAAGAAGAAACCAGGATGAAAAATAATATTGTTTTAGGGGTAACGGGCTCCATAGCGTGTTATAAGGCATGCGAGATTGCAAATCTGCTCGCAAAGAGCGGCTTTTCAGTCTCTGTGGTAATGACAAAGGAAGCCCTCGAATTTATAACGCCGCTTACATTCCGGCACATAACTAAAAACCCCGTTATAACCGATATGTTTAATACCCCGGATGAATTTTCTCCCGTGCATACATCCCTTGCCGACAGGGCGGATCTTATATTAATTGCACCTGCGACCGCAAATATCATAGGCAAGATTGCCTCCGGTATCTGCGATGACATATTAAGCGCTACGGTTGTATCAAGTGAGGCCCCTGTTATCCTCGCCCCTGCCATGAACGAGAAGATGTATGAGAATAAAATAGTACAGGAGAATATAAAAAAATTAAAATCCCTCGGGTATAAATTTGTAGGACCGATAAAAGGCGCTCTTGCCTGCGGCCATACCGGCATCGGGCACATAGCAGATACTAAAGACATAGTAAGCGAGGCAAAAAATATCCTTAGTGAAAAAAAGAAAAAGGCTTAATATCCTGATTACCGCAGGCCCCACGCAAGAGCCTTTAGACCCCGTCAGGTTTATTTCAAACCACTCAACAGGCACGGTTGGCTATGAAATAGCTAAAGAGGCGGCGCTCAGGCGCCATAGGGTTACGCTGATAAGTGGGCCAACCGCTCTTACGCCGCCCGGGGGCATAAATTTTATAAAGATTAATACTGCCCTGGAAATGCGTGAAAGGCTAAGAGTGCTCTTTGATGGCGCAGACTGCCTTATAATGGCAGCCGCTGTGTCTGATTTCAGGCCGGAGCGCGTTTCCAAGAGTAAAATATCCAAGACAGGCAAAAAGGCGTTAACAGTAAGGCTTGTGAGGAACCCGGATATCCTATCTGAGCTTTCTTTGAAAAAAGGAGGCAGGGTATTGGCAGGTTTTTGTCTTGAGACAAGGGATGTTTTAAGGAAGGCGATTAAGAAGCTGGAAGAAAAAAGACTTGATTTAATCGTCGCCAGCAGGCTTTCAAGAGACAATAATCCATTTGGCTCCGGGAAGGCAGATTTTTTAATTGCTGACAAAGAAAAACGCGCCAGCATGCTTAAGGGCATATCCAAAAAAAATCTTTCAAAACTACTCCTTGACAAAATAGAAAATTTAGCGTTTAATGTATAACAAAACAAGGGAGGTATTTATGCTATCTTCTCCTAATGACAAAAAGGGTTTTACTCTTATTGAACTTCTTGTTGTTATGGCAATCATCTTACTTTTGGCGGGTGCCGTTACCCCTGTTATCGCAAGAGCAAGGGAGCAGGGTAGAAGAACCAAATGCGCGAGCAACTTAAGGCAAATAGGCCTTGCGCTTCATCTTTATGCGGGAGATTATAACGAGGCGTTTCCTGCCACAAACTTAGCCCAGCTATACCCAAACTATGTTGCTGACCAGTCGGTATTTGACTGCCCATCTAGCTCAGCGGTAGGAACGGCGGCAACCCCTAATTATAATTATGTAACAGGCCTGACCGAATCAACTACCTCTAATACGATAATAGCATCCGACTTAGATGCTAATCATTCAAGCTACTGGAATGTCTTAAGGGTAGACGGATCTATTTCCGGTACCTCTACTGACCCAAGTCCGTAATTTTATAGATAGACGCCATATTACTCAACCAGAATTAATAACAGGGAAAACTGATATACCCGCATTGGATTCCTACCTGACGCCATAACGCTACACTTCCAGTAAGGTTGCTTGACTTTTATCTTAGTCTGTGTTAATTTACCCCGTTAGTAAATAATGGCGTGGTAGCCAAGTGGCAAGGCAGCGGTCTGCAAAACCGCTATTCGCCGGTTCAAATCCGGCCCACGCCTCCAATATTTAAAATGGTTCAAATCTCCGCCTGCGGCGGACAGGCGGCCCATGCCTCCAAATTTTAATATACTATGAAAAAAGAAAAGAAGTTTGAACAGCTTGATTTCGAAATAGCTTTTTACGAAAACCTGGTTAAGGAAAAACCGGATTTTGTTGAGGCGCTTATTCCGCTGGGAGATGCATACACCAAAAGGGGCTATTACGAGAAGGGCCTGGAGGTTGACAGAAAGCTCTGCGCGCTAAAGCCGGATGACTCCACAATGTGGTATAACCTTTCCTGCAGCCTATCCCTTTTAAACAGGACAGACGAGGCGCTTGATGCGATAAAAAAGTCCCTGAGCCTTGGCTATAGCGATATAGAATACCTTCTTTCCGACAGCGATCTTATAAACCTGAGGAAAGACCCCTCCTTTAAAGACCTTATCTTTAAATTAAAAGGACATAATAACTAATTTCTTTGTGATTTTGTAAAACAATTTTTTAAGGTAACGTAAAATATATTGTGTAAATTCCTGATGTAACAGCAATAAAAAAGGGTGTATCCTTTCATAAACAAGCAGTAAAACCAAAATGAAAGGAGGA
>JAGVOB010000007.1 GCA_020052955.1 Candidatus Omnitrophota bacterium
AAAGACCTGGCAGAGGGCAGATATAAGGATTTCGATAGGAGAAGGTAATAGCGGTTCTCTGGCTAATAATGCTACTAGGGATTATTTCAAATTTGTCTACGCAAAATCAAAAGAGGAAACAGGAGCTAAACCTAATACAGTCATCATAAAATTTATCCCAGTTGTTACTACACCCGCCGCCGAACAGGACACGACTGATGGACTAAATAGGCTGTGGAAATGGCTGAGGGAGAGGGTTGGAAAATGGGATGCGTCACGATTATCCGCTGTAAGGGATTTGGCCAAGTGGTTATTGGAAAAATTAAAAGTAATTCTGCCTGTTGTATTAATGCTTTCGCTTATGCTGGCAAGTCCTGTAAGCGCAAGCGGAGGGACAGAGACGGTTGGCTCATCGGGCACTATCCCCGTTATATTATCCGTCCTGACAGGAATAATACTGATAGCCGTGTTTACATATTCTCTTGTAAGAAAAGTAAGAGCTGATTACGAGTACCGACAATTGCTTCAGGAAACCGGAAACTTCAGCGCAAATCTGAAGGGGATGAGGAATGCCCTTGATAAGCTTGGCCAGCCTGGCGCAAATCAGAAATTTCAGATAGATTTAATCGCAAAACATGCAGTTAATGCCGTAAAAGTAGCCACATCTAAGGACGAGCTGAATAGACTGGTTGAGACATTAAAGGCGTATGCTGCAAATGATAAAGCAGTTCCTGTAGTAAAGAGACAGGCGAGGCTGGTATTAGATGCTTTGTATGAAATGATACCCAAGAGGGAAATAGAGCTCAGCCTCTGGTATAAAATGGGCCTTGATGTGTGGGTTGCACCCTCTTTTGTGTTTATGTTCTTTGTCCTGGCAGTTGTTATGCTTGCGGAATACTTCCTTAATACTGGCGGTGTGCTTGCGGCAACTTCTATGCCTATAGTGCAGCCTGAACAGGTAATTATCGAGACAGCGCCATTTATTGCCTCGTCTTCAGATGGAGCAGGGTCTATATTTTCAGGTATTTTACTTTTTCTTAAGGCAATATCAGGAAGCGCGCTGCTAATATCCCTGCTCACAGGGCCTATAATCCTTTTATTATTTTCTGTCCTGAACGCTGCCTCGATGGATAAATACATAGGTTCTGAAATAAAGGCAATAATCAATATAGGATGGATGAAGTTTGTGCGCTCTGCAATGGACCGTGTGCATCCGTTATGGGGAGACCCGGCAATCTCCGGTGGAATTCAAAGACCCCTATTAAGCAATTTTATAGTTTATGCCGAAGAGAAAAATGAGGCAAGGGGAAGAAAAATCGGAACCATAATTGCCATAGTGATAGTGCTGATAGGCACCATATTCGGAATAATCTCGCTTGAATTTCAAGCGCCGGGTATCTCTCTTGATTTTCTGGGAAATAACATACCTCTTATCCTCGGCTCTCAGGCAGCAGTTCTTCTGCTTTTTGCAAGTTACAGGCTCCGAAACTGGCTTTATGGCTTTGTCAACAACAGGGCGAGTGAGTTTATGAAGGTGCGCCGTATCTACACGGACAAGGAGGATAAGGCAGAACATATACGGATTGATTTTCCAAAAGGGGTAATGACAGCGCTTGGAGCAGGCCTGTTATTATTCTCTGTGCCTGCCATTTTGCATTTCTTAGTCGGTAACCCCGTTTATACCGCAGTCTCCCTTATAATAAGCACCTTATTGGTATTGCTGGTTAGTTATGGTAATTCGTTTAACTACGTTGACACGGTGTTTCACAACACCTCAAGGGTAAGTGCGCTCGTAAGGGATACGTTCCTTGAGCCGGGCCTTGCGAAAGAAATAGACTCTAAGTTTGTAAATGCACCTCTGAAGCATGACAGAAGGCACGGCCAGTCCATAGCAGAGGGCGCAAACCGCGTAATAGGAGTTGTACTTGCAGTATTTGCAGGTTGGATACTGTGGCTTATACCACAGATAATAAAAGAATACCTGCAGCCGGCAGCTACTGTAATAGAGGCACAGACTGTGGCACTCTTTGATTTCGGTTTTGTATTCGTGGCAATAGGCGTTATTGTCATTGCCCTTGTGGTAGCCGTGATAAATATTAACTATAATTTTATGGTCTGGGCAAAGCCGACAGCAGAAAGTTTAAGAAAGGCGACAGATATGGGCGCTGTGCGTAACTACGAGACCCTCGCGATAGACAGGGGCCTGAAGAAGACAGGAAAATTCATAGTTATTTTGCTGGTTACCTTTGGATTAACGCTACTAGCAGGATTAATAGTTGGAGGAGTAAACGCATTTGTTGTATCGCTTAGCAGTATAAGTTTTGACCTTCTTCCTGCTATGGGATTTTTCGGAATACTGGGAGGTATCGGGCTTGCAATCATAGGTGTTTTGATTGTGATAAACAGGATACGCGGAAGGATTGCAGTTGAAAGGATACTGCAGCAAGAGGCAGGGCCATTATCCGACCAGTTGTTTATGGCTTCAGTCGGGAGGGTCTTAAAGGTGGCAGGGATAGCTATTCTGATGTTGGTTATTTCTGCTATATTTCTGACCTTATGGGCTGACAGGGGAGGGCCGTTGGCATTGGGGCTGACCCAGCAAGCTTCCACGCTTGCGCCTCTTGTTACCCAGACCCCTGTTCCAACGATGGTTGCGCCTTTTGTTAGCCCAACGCCTGAGCCGGCATTACCTCCTAGCTTTGTTGCAATCGGAATGATATTTGCAGGGGTTGGCGCAATTATGGCTGTGATAGTAAAGATGCTTCCGTTTGGGGGCTCAAAGGATAAGAAAAACATTTGGGTTTTCCTTAGCCTGATAGGTATTATCTTTAGCATCCTTATTATGCAGGGAGCTATAAGGATTACGCCTATTACGCTCGCAGAAGGAGTTGGCAACGTGGGCGGTGGAATACTTCAGTTGGCCATGGCGCATCCGTTCAGCGCTATGATGACAGTGCTGGGTTTATTTATCGTATTTTCTGCGGTTAGCTTTACCAAGCCGTGGAGGGGTAAATTAAACTTCTATATATGCATAATACTTCTTGGGGCGATTGCATTTGCCGCAATATGGATTGTCTCGACCTTGAACGCGCCTACGGCAGTGGTTGCTCCGGGTGCGGTTATATTCTACGGCTTCTCGCTTGCCTTAGCAACGAGTGAAACTGTCCAGCAGCATGTAAGCGTTGCCGCAAAATCCGTCTGGCAGAGATATGTGCCATATTCAAGTTCAAAGAGACTTATTGAAATACACAGGGCACTTGTAGGACCAATATGGAGCGGGCTTATAGCCGGGTTTGTATCGGACATAGTAGATGTTTATTATGACGAAGCAGAAAATAAGGAGCAGGCGGCAAGAACCCTTCTTAACAATTTTGACACAGCTGAAGAGCCGGCAAGGGTGATTGAGGTGATTTACCGTTCAGCTCATTCAGAGGATATCATAAGGGGTATGCTTACGCTAATATTAAGCGAGGAGAAAATTTCCGAACGAGAAACGTTTGCGTTGCTCAAGATATTAGAAGCAGATTTTCTTGCAAGAAATAGAAAAGAATGGATTCCTATAGTCAGGGAACTTAGAAGGACATACGAAACAAATAATTCCCTTTTCTGGCAGCAGTTTGATTTAATTACCAGAAGGCCAATAACTCCCACATACGAGCCAAAGGGATTTGAGGCAGAAATTCTTGGAGAGTTAAATATTGCTCAAAAGAGAATAGCAGGGTTTTTAAGCGAAAGGGTAAGGCCGAATATGGCACTTGATAGCCCCTCAGGTATGGATGAAAGGAGAGGGCTTTTAGAGGCGCTTTATTTAACCCTTCCGTTTGACTCAGCGCTTAGAAGAAGGCTTGCCCTGCTTCGCGATAAGATTGCGCGGTTTGATTTCAACAGGATAAGAGCGCTTGCCTCTCAGTATAAGGCATTTGCAGTTGATTATGATGCGGAGTATATCCTCGCCAACCTTGCGAAAAATCTGCACGAGGCACATACTTATGTAATGCCCGAATATGTCGGGGAAAATTTAAGGAGTATCTTGAGGACGAGAAGGATGCATTTTTATAACCCATATGACTGGGCATTATACAGCGCACTTATCTCTAATAATATAGATTTAAAGGAATCAACAGTTAATTCCTACCACGATTTAATTACCACTATGGAGGGAACTGTCACGCCTACCAGTTTTGGAGATAAAGAAGCAGGCCTGTTTAACCCGGATGTAATAACCGAACTCTGGGCATTGAGGTTCGAGGCGCTTCATCCGGGCTACAGGGCAAGCAGTAAGTCAAGGCAGGCGCTCGGAGAAGCCATAGAGGGAGACCCTGTCATAATAAGGCATTATGAATTCTGGAAAATTCAGGATGAAAATGCCGCCTTAGATATGGAAAAGGCAGAAGCCAGATTATATGTAGATACACTTTCCTTATTTGATGATTTGGCGCATAACACCTTTTATCAGGTTAGAGAAAACCTTCCTGTTGAACTTTACAATACATTTGTTTTAAAGAGTGATTTAGAGAAAATAAAGGTTCATCTGGATGCCTTGCGGGAAAGGCAAAAGGAATTTTCCGCGAACAGCCCTGAAAGGAAATTCTTAGACCGTCTTGAAGCAAGATTGTCTGCCATATATGAAGGTATGCTGAAATTTGACAATGAAAGTTCGTTAATTGTCAGGGAATTAACAGGTTTATGCCTTGAATATATAGAAAAAGAGGCGCCTGCAGCAAAAGAAAAAAAGTTTTCCAAGGAAAGCGCCTTTAGTCATTTTATAACTGCTATCCTGCGAAAAGAGGCAGCTGGATTTGATGCGCATACAGCCGTAAGAATCTGGATTAAATATACAGAACTTCTTCATCCGGGATTTATGCTTAGCGACGAACTTAAAAATACCCTCTTAAGAGTGCTTATTGAAAGGCCTGTGAGTGTGGCTGAACCTGATAACTGGGAGGCATTATGCGT
This sequence comes from Candidatus Omnitrophota bacterium, assembly GCA_020052955.1. GTDB lineage: Bacteria > Omnitrophota > Gorgyraeia > VGKN01 > VGKN01 > JAGVOB01. The sequence goes on from JAGVOB010000007.1 coordinate 4,936, forward strand.
CTTAGCGCGCCACGGCGTGGATTTAAATAATGAAAAACTTGTCAAGGTTTATACAGGAGTTGCAAATCTGCTTAAGGGAAGGCAGGAAAGGATACCTGTGGTAACAAGAGACGACTTGTCTATATTGGATGCGGATATAGTAACGGATATATGGGCGCTCCATATTGAGTCTGTTTCAGGCGGGATAAAATCCTCTGATGAGATGATTGATTTTGTAAGAAATACCCTAAAGCAAGAAAGGGGAATGGAGAATATCTGGTCAAGGGATAACTTAGATGTATTCAGGGCGCAGATACTAAGGAAGTTTGGTTTAAGAGGCGTTGTGCCGACTAAGGACCAACCGCTTATAATCACAGCCGAAACAATAACTGTTGCAGGGGATAAAGCTCAGGATCCCTATAAATCAAATTCCTTGGCACGGGCGATTTCAGACGGCGTAGTATTCTTTGATAATATAGAAGATGTCCGCGCCAAAGCAAAGGAATTGGCGGCAGAACTAAATACGCTTTCAGTTACAGTAAAAATAGTCAATATGCTAAGGCAGGTTCTTGAGAATATCGAGGATGGTATCGGCCAGGGGCTTGACGAAGATAAAACAGATTTTGTCCATAATCTGCTTGAAAGGGGAATATTTATTATAAGCAGGGCATCTAAAGAGGGACTTTCTGAGGCAGAGGTTATCCTTACTGAATTACTCGCAAGGGATAACAAGCATTTTCTCGGGATAGCCCAGAGATTACAGGAGATATTTAAGGTGGAGAAAGAAATTACCGAGGCGTTAGATACGCTTAGCCTTTCCCAGACCCACAGGAGACTGCGCGAACTTCTGGATTTGCGCTTTGAAGAGATATATCCGGGGGTTGATATCTCTGCCTTCTTTAGTTCAACCGAACTTATCGCCCTTGCTAACTACATAATTGACAATTTTGGCCTGGGAAGCCTTAGCCAGTTTAATAATACTATTAACTGGCTTATTGATACCTATATAAGGTCAATGCGCACAAAGACAGAAAGAGAATATGTAGACAGGCAAAATAGAATTCAAGCGGAATATGCCGCAATACTTGAAAGGGGCGCAATTACCCTTCCGGAAGAGACATATCTGATGTTTAAGGCAAGGGTGAGCGCATTCCTAAAGAAATTATGGGATGTGATTATAAATCCGCCCAAAGTGCTTGAGCCCGGCTGGGTGCTTGCTGTCCAGTCCGCCCGCCACATAGACAGATATGGCGATGTCTTTAGCGGGTTGCTTGTTATAGGAGTAGCAGCGTTCTTAACTCTCTTTGGTAACTCCATATTTGGCTCTCATTATCTTACAATAAGAGATATAGCATTAGTTTATACAGCTATACCTTTTATATTCAAATTACTGAGAACTAAATCTATTCTTACCGTAGAAGAGGAATTAAAATCCTTTAATCCTTTTCACAGAGCCCACGGATTATTACACCAACTGCTTAAGCCTATTGGAAATACCAGATTTGCTTTCCTCGAAGAGCCTCTTGTTCATACCCTTGACTCCTTCCTGTGGCCAGCGTCAGTTTTTGCTGCAGGGGTACATATCTTGATAGAGAGATTGCAATTATATTTTTCCATTTTTAAAGAAACAAAAACAAAACCATTTTTACCTCTCATAATAGCAATTCTTGCACTTGCTTCAATTGCTGCGTCTCCGGTATCAAATGAAAACTCCACAGGTTCCTTTATGCAACTCGTATTATCGAACCCCTTGATGTTGATTACAATAGCTGCTTTGACTATTTTAGTCGCTCACTGGGTATTTTCATTACGACCAAAAGAAGTAAGGGAACTTGAGGTTGGAGGCACTGCGTTAGGTTTCCTAATAAATACAGCGTTCTACTGGATTATTATAATGATGACACTTTGGCCACTCCTAATTTATTCTAAGGCACCAGTTTTAGCCGTTATTATTCAGATAATGTTAGGCAGCCTAATAGGTGGACAATTAGCTATCCGCATTGATAGACAACTTAGAAAGAAAGAAATTGATTATTGGGAAATTCCTGGCACACCTTTCGTTATGAATCTACCGGATGTAACTTACATCTTAGGTGAAATAGTAGTGAATTTTCTCGTTGGATGGAACTTAGGTCTAATTTTTAATTTTGAGCCTCTCTTAGGTTCGATTATGCTTATAGCCCTAAAACCAATATTTGTTATTATGTTACGCAATGCGCATTTTTTAAGTGATGAGGGGACTGCCGACTACTATCCAGAGGCAACAATAGGAGAACTACAAGAGAGATATAATAAAGCCAATATAATAAGCGGAATATTTCCTAAACTTTATTATCTCCTCTTTATTCCTGCAGTTATTGTGTTATTGCATACCTTAATGACAGGAATTTCACCAGAATTTCCGAGCGGGTTAGTTGATATTTTTGCAACCTTAGGGAATGTCCTTGGTTTTGGCTCTGTTTTTATAGTAGGTGCGTTAATAAACAGCGACATTTTAGTAGGAATAAAAAGATTATTTTTTACCCTAACACAGTCTATTATTCCCCACCGCTCAATTGACATTTCGAAACAAACAGCACTAAATGCAAAAATTATTGCAGTTGATTTTAGAGGGACACTTGTACCAACCGATAATACGGATGTAATCGCACTTGATAGCTTTCTTACTCAGTGCCTATCAGCGATGGAATTACTTTTAGCTAGTGATGATGAATTGAATATTTACATTGTTTCAGGAGGTAGAATTAGTGAAAAGATAGAACAAATCCTCGAACTTTATCCAAGTTTTCATATGTTACAAGGAAGGAGACTCCATATTAATGAACAGGTAGCTGATAAAGGAAAATTAATGCGAGAGGTTCTTCAAGAAACTGATTTACCAGAGTCTTCTTTGATTGCTATAGGAAACGATGAATCTACTGACAAGCCAATGGCGTTGGCAAAAGGTCATTTTATTAAAGTATATCCGCACACTCAAAGCATAAGTCCCACTGCTTTGGACGCTTTAAATTATATATTAGAGGTAAAAAGTCGCGCTCGGTTTAGCGCAACTATACCCACTCTGCAATTGCGCAGCGCAAAACCAAAAGGCAGGGCCTGTTTTGTTACGGCGAGGCTTGAGGGAACAGACGGGGTAAGCCTTGAGACGCTTAAATGGATAAAGGCGTATATAAGAATGGGCTATGAGGTTTATGTTTTTGCAGGCAAGGCTGATGAAGGTGAATTGCTAAAACACGGCGTAAGGAGGGAAAATATCAAAGTCTATGATGAGGCAGAACTTTATAACGGCGTAAGCGGTATACTGAATGGCTTTTTTAACGGAGATCTGGCAGATTTGGATGAGGCAGAAATTAGAAAGCAAATAGCTAAAGCAGCCGAAAAAATAGTAAAGGAATTAAGCGGTTTCATAGATGAGAAAGGGATTAATCATCTTGTTCTTGAGAATCTGTCACTTCCCATGCAGGTGCCTCTGGCGATAGCATCAAAAGAAATTATAGAGAATAAGAGAATGCCCAGTATAAGCCACGACCATGACTTTTCCGTAGAGAGAGAGCGCTTCAAGAGGGGGCCAAAGTGGTTAAGAGACCTTATCTTAGAGATATGCCCCGTAAGATCAGATTATGTAATTCACTGCACCATAAATCCATATGCCCTTGCCATACTTCACTCAATTCCTGGAATCAGGAGAATCTATGACCGCCCCGTGCCAAACGTGGATGATTTCTCAAGGCCCTTTATAATCCTTGGATGGCTAAGGAATATAGTAAGGTGGGTTAGGGCGATTATGCTTCGAATCAAATTGGGCATTAAGCTTAGCGATGTGGTTATCCTTGCCCCTGTGAGGGTGGTCGAGAGGAAAGACCTCCTCAGGGTGGTAAGGTTTATGCACCTTCTTAAAGAAAAAGGTATAAACAACGCCAAGCTTATAATAACGCACTCAACCGGGGACGAAGGACATGCTTATAAGAAACAAGTTGAACAACTTGCCAGAGAATTGGGAATAGAGGTTAAGTTTATCTACGAAGAGCTGGAAGGCTCTATATTTAACCTTTGGGATGTATATGAGATGGCGGATGTCGTAGCCTATTTCTCGGCCCAGGAGGGTTTTGGCAACGTTGTAGTTGAGGCGGCAAGCAGGAAAAAACTTATGGTTATAAATAAATATGTAGTATATAGAGATTATATAAAGAAAGAGGGGATGGAATTTATCGAGATAGAGCGGCTTTCTAAGGATGCGAAAGAAGACCCCAGCCTTGAAATTGCAGTGGACAGTGTGAAAGAAGCGCTTGAGTATAGAAGGAAGCACTTCGGTTTCTGGCCTCCCGATATCAGGCGAATGATTAGAAATAATTTTGGGGTGGGCATAGAAAAGTTCTCTATGGAGGCATTAAGCGGATATCTTGAGGAAATAATGCAGGAGGCGGAAAAGCTATCATCGGTTTCAGCTTCCGCGAAAGAAATAAAGCTAAAACAATGGGCAAATATACCTTGGATAGCCATTGCAGGCACAAGGTAAAGTCAATAGTTTTATGCGATAGCAGCATAGCGTTCCTCCATAACCGGTATCCTTACCGGTAGGTTATCCGGAATCTTTTCAATGTTTTTAAA
>JAGVOB010000110.1 GCA_020052955.1 Candidatus Omnitrophota bacterium
TGTGAGACAAAAGAACTGACAAATTGGCTATTTTTATGATATAATAATATTAGAAATATGAAGTGCGTTAATATGACCATAAACAAATAAAAAAGGAGGCCAAAATGAAAAACAAGGCTTTTACCTTAATAGAAATAATGGTTGTGTGTGTAGTAATAGTTATCCTGGCAACGATATCTATCCCCACCTATCAAACGATAGTTGAAAAAGCTCATGCAACTACATGCGAGTCAAATTTAAATCTCTTAAAGAGCGCATTGGATGTTTATATTATGGATCATGATACAATGCCCGCGAGCTTAAGCCAACTCCCTCCTAAGTATATTGATAATGCCTATGCGCATCTGTTACGGCAGAAGGGTGCGTGGAGGATAAAACTTGCCCGCCTTATCTTAGATTTAAATAAGAAAAATTTTGCTTATGCTGCTCTTATTGATACCATTGGAGGCGGGAATGTAAAGATAATCACCTGCCCTAATGACCCTACGCCTCCGGAAGCAGGAGGAGTTTCTTACGGAATCAACGGTAGCTTGGCGGGTATGAGATACAGAGATTATAAGAATCTCTTGGGAGATACCTTATTAATCGGAGACTGCGAAACCGCCGCATTTACAAATGCCTCAGATTTATCTGAAAGGCATAAACATGTTTTTACTCAAATAGATTATGGGCACTCAATAGGTAAAAGCGGAGATGTTGAGGAAATAAGCGATAAGGGAAAAAAGAGGAAATCGAAGCACGGCCACGCCTACGGTTACAGCCAAGGTCAAGGCAAAGGTCAGGGCCAAGGTCAAGGTTATAAGTACCCTACCCATTAATAAAGAGATAAAAAGAGTTTAAACCAGAAATAATATATTTGATTGAAAAATAAAGAATATATTAAATTTCTAATTATAGGTTTTTTTTGCTTATTAATTACCTATTCCCTCGCATTTTTTACCCCGACCAAGATCCTGCAGAGTATCAATGATATTTCCAGCCAGTATATCTATTCTTTCTCCAGAAAATCTGTAACGCCCTTCAAAATTGTTGGCGTAGCAATAGATGAAGCTTCTTTAAATAAGATTGCTCAGAGGTGGCCTTGGAAAAGGTCAATTTATGCCCGGCTTATAAAAATACTGGATAGGGAAAAGGTAAATACGGTTGGCGTTGATTTTACCTTTGTAGGCGAGGCTGAGGATAAAGAGGACGATAGGATTTTAAAGGAGGCGCTAAGCGTCTCTTCCTCCAGAGTGGTTCTGGCCTATTTTTTTGATTATAAAAAGGCAGTGCCTGTTTTGCCCGCTAGCGAACTTATGGAATCCGCATATTCCATAGGTATGGTAAATACCCCCCAGGATACGGATGGCAAGGTCCGCAGGCTCCGCTCTCATATTAAGCTGGAAAACAGCGTCTATTATTCTTTTCCCGTTCAGATTGCCGCTTCTTTTCTCGGTCAGGAACCTCAAAGAATAATTTCATCTATTCCTCTTTTAAAGGACTCAACGTTTTATATTAATTATATGATTAAGCCAAAGGATATCATAAAGGTAAGCTTTTATGATGTGCTGGAAAATTTAGACAGATTAAAGGAGCAGTATGGAGACAGCTTTTTAAGCGGCGCTGTAGTTTTGGTTTATCCTGAAGCAGGGATTTTTCATGATTTTCAGCAAACGCCCCTGGGTGAGATGCCGGGCGGATTCCTGCACTTTAACGGCATAGCCGAGATACTTTCAAAACGATTTTTAAGGGAAGGAAATTATCTTCTTATCCCGTTTCTTATATTATCCCTTGCGCTGATAGTCTGTATATTTTTATACAGTAACTTTCTTATCGGGTTCCTTTTTATGCTCGGAGTTGTTTTTGTTAATTTCTGGTTTTTTATGCTTTTTAATCTTGCAGGAGTGAAATTTGACTATTCGCGTATCGTGCTTTTCAGCGCCATTTTTTTTGCTTCGGGCAGCATATATAAGTACCTCTATTTTCTAACAGAGCTCCTGAGGATAAAAAACAAAGCCACATTAGACCCGCTAACGAACCTCTTTACTATAAGATATTTTTATTACCGTATGGAGCTGGAGCTTAAGAAGATTTTTTTTAACAAGACTCTATTTTTAATATTCATACACACGGGGTCATTTAAGAAGGAATCAGAAGAGGTATCTTTAGACAGAACAAAATATATATGGCAGCAGATATCCTCGCTTATTTCCTTAAAGAATAGTTTCTGGGCAGCGTATACGCAGGAGGGCCTGGTGGGATTTCTGGTTACCTCTCAATCCAAGATTGGCTCAACCGTCCATTACCTGAGGAACAGCTTGCAGGCGTTATTGCTGGAGAATAATATTAGATCAAACTTAAAGGCAGCTTATTTGAGAGTAAAAAAAGATTACCCAATGAGAGAGCTGATTTTCGTTGTGGAGGATGAGTTAAAAAAGAGGAAGGAAGAAGTAGTATTATTCAGTGAGAGTGATTTAGCTGGCAGGGTTTTGCCCTCCTACTCTAAAACAAAGGAGGGGGCAAGGCTGTTAGAAAGCATTGATGAAGATATAGAGGATAAGAATAAGAATCTACTTTCGCTGGTGGAAGAATTAAAAAGAGAGCATATTAAAACAAAGGAGGCCTTTTTTCAAATTATAACATCCTTGGTGAATGCCCTGGAAGCGCGTGACCCCTATACCCAGGGGCATTCGGAGAGGGTGCGTAGCTATGCCCTGATTATGGCAGATAAATTAAACTGGCATAAGGAAGAAAAGGATAAGCTTGCCAAAGCCGCCCTCCTTCATGACCTGGGTAAGATTGGAATACCCGACAGTATTCTGCATAAGAAATCCGCACTTACCGACGAGGAATTTGATTTTATGAAAAAACACGAACTTATCGCCACAAAGATACTGGAGCCCCTGAAAGATTTTAGCGAGATTTTACCGTGGATTATGTATCATCACGAGAAGTGGAACGGTAAGGGTTATCCATATGGCCTGTCAGAGAATGCTATCCCTGAGGCCAGTCAGATTATCTCGCTGGCGGATGTTTATGACGCCCTAACCACAGGCAGGGACTATAAAAAAGCCTTTTCGCCCTCCGAAGCGCTCGAGATAATCATAAAGGATAAAGGAACCGCATTTAACCCGAGCCTTGCAGATATTTTTGTAAATGTAATGAGGTCTCCGTAGGCGATAAAATTATAAATAAAACCAACCGATATGTTAAGTCTCATAGTTGGTTTTATTTAGACCCTGCGCTACGCTCAGGGTAAATGCGACCACAATTGAATTTTAACATATTTATGATTGCATTTATCCCCCTTATTTTATCCCCTTTTTTTCATCGGTTTAAATAACGGATAAGTATCCTCCGGCGTACGGCATGCCTAAACAAATTAAATCCTTCGTCGCCACAGATAGCTATGTGTCAAATGGCTCCTCTCGGGAGAGAGGGGCAGGATCAAGAAAAATCCAAGAGCGAGATTTTTTTATAGCATAAGAAATTATATTACCCAATGCTACAAGGATTCCGCAAAAGCCTTTGCGGAATCAAGTAAAATTTAAACGCCAGCCAGTTGGCAAATTTTACTTGACAAAATAGAGATCACAGTGTATATTTAGTTATATTGATAGTTAGTTATATTAACTATTATGGAGGTTAAATATGCTGAAAATTTCTATATCGGAATTTGCGGACAGGTTAAATGAGATTTTGCCGGTCTTAATCAGGGAGTTTGCGAAGCGTCAGGCAGGCGAATTGTATAAGGGTAAAATCACCATGCCCCAGTTTATAATCTTGGATTTTCTAAATAAGAGGGGGCCTTTAAAAATGTCGGATGTGGCCCGGTTTATGGGGGTGAGCACTGCCGCAACCACGGGTATCATCGATAGGCTGGTAAAGTGCGGATATATTAAGCGTGCACACGAACCTAATGACAGGCGCATAATAAAAATAAAATCCACATCCAAGGGTATGGAATTAACAAAGAGGATTAATAGCCAAAGGCATAAAATGATTATTAATATATTCAGCAAGCTCTCATCTACCGAAAGGAATGATTATCTTAGGGTACTTATGCGCATACGCGATATTTTAATCCAGAGGGATTAGCCCGAGGAGTTATGAAAGGCTTTATTTAAATGAAGAAGGCGGTCGTCTTTTTAATAGTGGTTAACTTTTTGTGTTGCTCTGAAGTTTGGGCTCAACAGATTCATTTAACAATCGACGAGGCAATAGCCCTTGCTCTTAGAGATAACCGGGACATATTGCTTAAGTCAGAGGATGTCAAAAAAGCAAAGTTAAAGATTGCCGAAAGCAGGGCAGACATTTTCCCTTCTATAAATTTTACAGCCAGCCTAACGGATACCCGCGGATATTACACTAAAGATATAGACTCCACCTCTACCCAGTCTACAATAAAACAGTACCTGTATAAAGGCGGAAAGACCACAAATACCATAGAGCAGGATAGGTATAAGCTTGCCGTTAAAGAGGCGCTTCTGGATAAGTCAAGATTAGAGATAGCTTTAAATGTGAAAAAGGCCTTTTACGCACTTTTATTATCAATGGATTTTAGAGACCTGAATAAATCTATTCTGGAAAATACAATGCAGCATCTTGATTATGCGAAGGCGCGCTACAGAAGCGGAGAGGCTTCAATGTCGGATGTTTTAAAAATTGAATCCTCTCTGGGTAACATTAGGCAGGTATACGAGGTATCCTTTAATCAAGCGGAGTCAGGGGCTGTTTTATTGAAAAATTTGCTGTATCTGGATGAAAAAGTAGATATAGTGCCCGATTCCAAATTTGTTTATGAGCCTAGAGATATTGAATATGATAAGGCGCTCTTAGCGGCCGTAGGGGCAAGGCCTGAGATTAAGCAATACGGAGCGCAGGAAAGTGCGGACCGCAAGGCTATTGAAATAGCCAAAGCGGATAATCGTCCCTCCGTATATGCCTCATGGGATTATTATAGCCGCTCCCACGCTAGCGCGACTACAACTAGGGGCTGGAATGATTATAATGTTATTGGCTTGACTTTTTCCTGGCCTATATTTGATGGCTGGGCCACAAAGGCAAAGGTTGAACAGGCAATAGTGGACTTAAGAGAAACGCAGCTTCTCAAGGAAAAGACAGTTAGAGATATTTCCCAGGAACTGAAAGACTCATACCTTTCTCTAAAAAACGCAATCTCCAAGGTTGAAGCAGTCGAATCTGAGTTAGTGCTTTATAGCGATAATCTTTCAACTGCAAAGCAGAGATATGAGGAAGGAATAGTTAGCCTGCTTGATATGAGTGATGCAGCCTTAAAATATGGCGTATCTGAATTTAACAAAAAACAGGCGATTTATGATTGCATAATATCAAGGAGTAATCTTGATAAAGCAACGGGAGGGATGTGAGATGCAAAAACCGAAAATAAGATTTAAGTTATTTACAACCGTTCTCAGTATTTTAGTTGTAGCTTTAATACTTGCCGGCTGCCAGAGTAAGAGTTTAACCGGTAAAAAAGAGATGCAGGAGGTTATACCTGTTAGGGTTATGAGGGTTGAGCTTAAAGATATTTATAAGACCCTGGAATATGTGGGGAATATAAAGGCAGAAGAAGAGGCAGTCGTATATCCAAGGGTAAGCGGAAAAATAATAGAAAAGGTTAAAGAGGATGGAAGCAAGGTAAAAAAAGGGGATACGCTTTTTTATATTGACAGGGATGAGGTGGGCCTTAAGTTTGAAAAAGCTCCCATAGAAAGCCCTTTAGATGGAGTAGTGGGAAGGATTTATGTTGATATAGGGGCTAATGTTGTTTCCCAGACGCCTGTCGCACTTATTGTATATATGGATAGGGTAAAAATAGGCCTGAGCATACCGGAAAAATATATTCCGCAGGTTTCACTCGGCCAGAATGCGGCTATAATAGTGGACGCGTATGCTGAAAAGTTTAAAGGCGTGGTCACAAAAATAAGCCCTGTCCTGGATACGGATACAAGATCTGCGCCTGCTGAGATAACAGTGGACAATAAAGGCCACCTCCTTAAATCAGGAATGTTCGCGAGGGTTTCGCTTATTATAGATGAAAGCAAGGCCGTACCTATTGTTTTAAAAGAATCTATTATGGGCAAGGCTCCTGATGCGTATGTGTACGTTATAGAAAACAATAAAGCTATCCTGAGGAATGTTAAGCTTGGCATCAGGCAGGACGGATATTTTGAAGTAATAGATGGAATCAAGGAAGGCGATGCTGTAGTGGTTATGGGCCAGCAGAGATTAAAAGACGGCATTGACGTAAAAATGGAATATTAGAGGAAAATATGAACCCCGCACCTTTTAAATGTTCATCAAGACGATTGAATAGGGAAGAAGGTGCGGGGTGAACCCCGCACCTTCTAAATATTCATCCCGCGCTTTTTCAAAAGCACGGGATTCCATATATCATATGTATCTTTTGAAAAGTCAAAAAAATAATAGCTTGTATGTCGGATACACCAATGATATTGACCGTAGATTAAAAGAACATAATGCTGGTCTTATCGGATACACAAAGAAATATTTGCCATGGACTTTAATATATTACGAGAGCTATGTTTCATTAGAAGATGCCAAGAGGCGGGAAAAATCTTTAAAACATTTCGGAAGAGCTTATAGTCAGTTAAAAAAGAGAATAATTGCTAGTTTAAAGACGATTGAATAGGAAAGAAGGTGCGGGGTGAACCCCGCACCTTATAAATATTCAGAAGTAGTTCTAGTAAAAAGGGTGGGGTAGGGTTTATAGAATAGATGAATAAGAAAAAAGGTGCGGGGTGAACTTACCGGAATTTGGCGTTAGAAAACCTGTAACTAATCTGATGATATTCTGCGCGATACTTGTCATCGCGCTTTATAGTATTACAAAGCTCGGCATAGATATGTTTCCGGAGATAGAGCCGCCGTCCATATCTGTCATAGCGGTTTATCCTGGAGCAAACCCTCTTGACGTTGAGGCAAAAGTAGCAGAGCCTCTCGAGAACCAGCTGGGTACTACCCCTGGCCTTGAAAAGATTACGTCCCGTTCCACTGAAGGCATAGCCACTGTAACTTTGAAGTTTAAATGGGGCACAAATATTGACGAGGCTTCTAACGATGTGCGCGACAGGATTGAGCTGGCAAAAAGATTCCTGCCTGACATACCTGATGAGATGAATAACCCTTTTATATTTAAGTTTAACACAGCTAATATTCCTATATTATTCCTTGGCATAACCGCGAAACAGACCTATCCGGAACTCTATGATATGGTGGATAAAAGGATAGGTGACGCGCTGAGGCAGCTGCCGGGCGTAGGCACAGTGCAGATTCAGGGTGGTGGGCTTCAGAGGCAGATAAATGTCTGGTTAGACAGGCATACGCTGGAGGGTTACGGCCTTTCAATACTTGATCTGCAGGATATCTTGAAGCAGGAGAATATAACGCAGCCTGTAGGCAGTATAAAGTCAGGTCTTACTGATTATCTTCTGAGGTTGCCCGGAGAATTCACCGATCCTGAAGAAATAAACTCGGTTATTATAGGGAAAAGCGATAATAAGTTTGTTTATTTAAAGAATGTGGCTAGGGTGGAGGATGGTTTTAAAGAGGTGGATTCCATAGTACGGATAAATAAAAACCCCGGCATCATGATGATGATCCAGAAGCAGTCAGGTGTTAATACCGTAGAGGTTGCAAAGCTTGTAAAAGAAAAACTTAAGGCAATTAAAAAGACATTGCCGCAAGATGTAGAAGTAGTAACTATTTTTGACACATCAAAGGATATTATAAATTCTCTGGATTCCCTTAAATCAAGCGTGTGGATTGCGATACTTCTAGTCATTCTTGTAGTCTGGTTTTTCCTGAGACAGATCGCGCCGAGTATTATCATTGCCCTTACCATACCTTTTTCGCTGCTTATAGGTTTTATTTATCTTTTCCTTTCAGGCAGGACCATAAATATTATAAGCCTTACAAGCCTTGCTATAGTGAGCGGAATGGTTGTGGATAATGCGATAGTGGTTGTTGACAATGTCTATCGCCATATGGAAAGGGGCCAGAGGCAGGTTGAGGCTGCTATATACGGCACATCAGAGATGTTTTTATCAATAGCAGCGTCTACATTGACAACAGTGGTTGTATTTATTCCCATGCTTTTTATAACAGGCGTCACAGGCATTATGTTTAAGGAGCTGGCGGTTATTATTATTGTCACGCTCATGGCGTCTCTTTTTACAGCAGCTACATTTTCTCCGATGCTATGTTCTAAATGGCTGAAGCCAAGGGTTGAAAAAAAAGGCTTTTCAGGAAAATTTTATGATGCGTCAGAGAAGATGTTTAAATCCACCGAAGAACTTTACGCAAATTCTCTTGCGTGGTGCTTGAGGCATAAAAAATTTGTTTTATCCGGTTTTTCTTTAATATTCGCGGCAAGCCTGTTTCTGACCCCTTTTATAGGCAATGAGTTTTCTCCTGAAGAGGATTCAGGCGATTTAAGGATCAACGTGGAGCTTCCTATGGGGACGAGAGTGGAAGAGACAGATAAACTGGCGAGCGTGATAGAAGGCATTTTCCAGAAAGAAGTGCCAGAAGCTATGTATTTTTATGTAAGGAGCGGGAATGTGGCTGGTATAGGAAGAAGTCTTGGCCAGTCCGCAGGTACTCATATAGTTGCATGCGGCGCAAAGCTCGTGCCTAAGACACAAAGAAAGAGGTCTGTTAAAGAAGTAGCGCAAAGTTTAAGAAAAAGGATAAATAATCTGCCTGGCGTAGTCAAAACAGATGTTACAACAGGCAATCCTATGGGCAGAATTGTCAGCGGTATGGGCGGAAAGGCAGTACAGGTAGAGATTATTGGGAATTCATTTGAGGATACTGATAAACTGGCAGAGGATGTTAAACGCATGATGCAAAAAATTCCAGGCTCAGTGGATGTTTCAGTATCAAGGGAGTTAAAAAGGCCTGAGCTAAAGATACAGGTGGACAGGGAAAAGGCAGCGAACTTAGGTTTAAATATGCAGACAATAGTTTCAAGCCTTAAAAGTTATATAGAAGGTTCAACTGCCACAAAGTACAGGGAAAAAGGCGAGACCTATGATATATACGTGAGGCTTGAAGAAAGCTCGCGGTCAAAAATAGAGGACATTGAAAATCTTTATGTGGTGTCGCCGTTCACCAAGAAGCAGATGAAATTTGCGAATTTTGCGAGCATAGAAGAGACGAAAGGCCCTGTAAGTATCACGCGCCAGAACAGGGAAAGGGTGGTAAAGGTGGAGTGCAATACTTACGGCCGCTCAACAGGAAAAGTAGTGGAGGACATTAAGAAAGAATTGAAAAGTCTACCAATGTCTTCTGATATTATGGTGAATTTTGGAGGAGACGCTGAAGAGCAGGCAAAGGCGTTTAAGGATCTGGCGCTATTGCTTATAATAGGCGTGATACTGGTTTATATGGTAATGGCAGCGCAGTTTGAATCATTATTGGACCCTTTTATTGTCATGTTCAGTGTGCCCTTTACTTTTACAGGCGTGCTTGTGGCGTTTTTTGTCACAAATACGACTTTGAGCATAATAAGTTTTCTGGGCATGGTGATGCTTATGGGCATAGTCGTTAATAATGCGATTGTCTTGATAAGTTATATAAATATATTAAGGGCAAGGGGATTGGCCATTGTAGAAGCTGTTACCCGGAGCGGAAAAGACCGCTTAAGGCCTGTCCTTATGACTACAATTACCACGCTTGTAGGGCTTCTGCCATTGGCATTGTCAAGAGGTGAAGGCTCTGAGACCTGGCAGCCTTTAGGCATAACAATGATAAGCGGATTAAGCGTGTCGACATTGATCACAATGCTTTTTGTGCCAACGCTTTATGCTATCTTTGAAGGGAGATTTAGAAAAAACACTATTAAAGTTAGGAAGGGTTGATTTATACATTCGCGGCCAACGAAGTCCCTGAGTCCGCTAAGAGCGGACGAGGGGAACAATGGCCGCTTCCTTCGCAAAAGCTCAGGACACTGAGCAAAGCGCGAAGTGCAGTATGAGCCATACGGAAACCTGTTATGGAGGGCTTTATATGAAAATGGTTATGATAACGTATAATGAGATAATGGATATGGAAGTGATGGAAGCCCTGGAAAATTGCGCTATGAAAAATTATACCAAAGTTACAGGCGCTTTTGGAAAAGGCGCTGCTTCAGGAACTCATCTAGGCAATGACATATGGCCGGGAAAAAATAATCTTTTATATGTAGCATGCGAAAAAACCCAGGCAGAACAGCTGCTTATGCGCATTAAAGAGCTTCGCAAAAGGCTCAATAAAGAAGGAATAAAGGCCTTTGTCATGCAGGTTGATGATATTACATAATTATTCTCCCCGGGGTTACCCGCCTGTATTTAATTACCTTCTTGTTTTATCCGCCTTTCGCAGAAAACCATCCGCCAAAATTCATGGCGGATGGATGCTCGCCAGATGGCGAAGTCTCGCCTTTGGCGGAAATGCGAAGAAGAACCTGCAAAAGGGGATGTCACTAGATGGGCACCTGATGACTCATTAATAAATGTTACCGTAAGGAAATAGTTGACTCATCGGTTCTTAGAGTAAGCAACAGCAAAAATTGCTTTAAGTTTTCTTTCAA
>JAGVOB010000180.1 GCA_020052955.1 Candidatus Omnitrophota bacterium
TTTGAATAATCTATATTTTTGATAAATTTTTTCGCCCAAAGATTCTTTTCAATTCCTTTTTTCTCTGGAAGGATTTTTACAAAGTGCTGGAGGGTTTGCATATGCGGTCACCGTAAACCTCAACCCCACCCACCCAACAGTCACAGTTGGGCGGCTTCAGCCCTTCGGGCCTCTGCAGCGCCCTTTGTGTGCCTGCCCCATTCTCATTGGAAAGCTACATTTTTTCCTTGACAATATCTGATTTATGTTATACAATGCGCTATTGTTATACAATGTTATAGGAGGATACAAAATGAAGGACATTATTAAAGCGTTAAACGAATATTGTTATGAACATGGCATTAGCCAAGTTGAGCTTGCTAAAAAATTGGGAGTAAGTTTTCAAACAGTCAATAGGTGGGTTAATGGTAAAGTAAAACCAAGCAATCTCCAAATTCGAAATATTACAAATTTCCTAAAAAACCTGAGCACCAAAGGTCCTGTAAAACCTGATATTTCAAAAGAATCCTCTGATAGCCCTATTTTATTTAGGTTTGAGGAACCACTTCAAAAGCGGATATATGATTCTCTCGTTGAGCTAATTGGTCCTGGACCAGCTACTTTTTTTAGAGACGCCTGTAAATTAATGCATCGGGCTAAAACTGCGGTTGAACTTGAAACTACGACTCATCTTGTAGGCCATCTAATCAGAGAAACTGATAGTTCAGTAAGAGGTGTTTTACGCCCTCTTGCGGAAAAACACATTCCTCCCAATACCCAGAATGAGAATCAAAAAAGGAAACAAGAAATCAACGCAATAATAAATGCGCTTAATTTAGATGGGAAAGAGCCGTATATCAAATCATGGATAAATATTAGGATAGACAAATATGCTCATAGATCTGCTTTGTCTCTCCCAAGGCCTATATCTCCAAAATTTCTTGATTTCTGGAATAATATTCAATTCACCTATGATGTTCTACTGCAAAAACTCAAAGACCATTATGTTTTTTATGTGCGCCAAATAGATGATATTTTAAAAACTTCTCAACCCGGGAAAAAAGAAATTACAAGATTACGCAATCAAATTCCTAATAATTTTGTGATACAGAGGTACTTCTTCGAGCAACTTTACGATAAAACTCCTCTATGGTTAGACTTATTATATAAAAATGGCTATTTTAAGAACCTACCCGAACCCGAATACGATACTGAAAAACAACTAACCTATTATACACTCTGGCCTGCTTCTCGTTATCTTGCTCACATCGCATCTAAAAAAATCGTAAAACCAGATATTGTCTTGCAGGTTATCACCGACATCCCAAAAACAAAAAATACTCGGATTCATGTTGATATAGCAGATTGCGCTCTTCATCTTTCACCGGAATTGTCCCTAAAGGCAATTAAAGGGAGCGTTGAAGAATGGCTTTCTCTTCCTTTTAATTATTCCCTTCCTGAAAAATTAGCATCTCTAATAAATCATTTGGCTCAAGGACATGAGATTGATGGCGCTTTATGGTTAACAAAAGTTTTATTTACTGTCAAGCCCGAATCTCGACATTCAAACCGTGGTAAAGGAAAATTTAGACTTCCTCCGGAGCCAAAAGCACATTTTGACTCATGGCATTATAGCGATGAACTTAATAAATTAATTCCTAATTTAGTTAACTATTGTGGTACCAAGGCACTTATATGCCTTTGCGATTTATTAGAGGCTGCCATAGTAATATCTTCCAGTAATCGACGCTCGAAAGATGCAGAAGATTATTCTTATGTATGGTGTAGCACTATTAGTGATAGTGACAAACATGAAAGGGAAATAAAAAAGATTTTACTGTTAGCCACCAGTAAAGCTGCGAGACAGTTAGTTCAATCCGATAATGCTAAAATCATAGAGGTAATCACTCTTTTGGAGAAACGCCGGTGGCACTCATTTCATAGGATTTCTTTATATATTCTGAGAGAATTCCCAGAACTTTCATTTAAGTTAATTGAAGAACGACTAACAAAAAGGGAATTATTTGATGCTGCTTGGGCAAGATGTGAATACTGGAGTCTTGCGGGAAGTATATTTAATAAATTATCTCCCGATAAACAGCAGCTTCTATTAGTCTGGCTCAAAGATGGTCCCAAGGTAAAAGATAAAGAGCCGGATTATGAACAATATAAAAAAATATGGCAACGCGATAGATTAGGATGGATAAGCTGCCATCTCCAAGGGGAATGGAAGAAAATGTATGAAGAATTTGTTAAGGCCTTCGGGCCCCCTTCTACTCCTGAAGTATTTTCAATCCATACCGGGTGGCATGGGCCAACAAGTCCCAAATCTAAGGAAGATTTAAAAATAATGTCTGCTCAAGAAATTATTAGTTTCTTAAAAAACTGGCGAGCTCCTGAAAGTGGTTGGAGTGATTCCGCCGAAGGGCTTGGTAGAATATTATCTACTGTAGTTGCAGAGGAACCACAAAAGTTTATTCCTTCTCTTTCTAACTCCCAAGAATTAGACCCTACATATGTGAGATCTCTGCTAGACGGCTTTCAACAAGCCTTAAAGGAAAAACGTTCTTTTCCATGGAAACCAGTAATTGACTTGTGCAATTGGGTAGTGTCACAGCCTCGTCAAATCCCAGGCAGACAGGTCGTAAAACATCACCTTAGCTACGATCCTGATTGGGGATGGACAAGAAAGCAGATTGCCAGACTTTTAGAAGAAGGGTTAACAGATGGTTCTTGTTCAATTGACATTGCTTTGCGTAAAGAAATATGGCCAATCCTCGAAATTCTTGTTGAAGATCCTGAACCTGACAATAGCGATATAAGCAGGGAGCCTGCAACACAATCCATTAATACTGTTCGTGGCGAAGCTATGCACGCAATAATTAGATATGCCTTATGGATACGAAGATCTTTCGAAGAAAAAAAAGATATTGCTAAATTAGATAGAGGTTTTAATGAAATGCCTGAGGTAAAACAAGTTCTCGAGAGGCACCTGGACTTAAATATAGAAAAATCTCTTGCTATTCGCTCGGTATACGGCCAATGGTTACCATGGCTAGTCTTACTAGATACCTCTTGGGTATCATCTAATCTTCATAGAATGTTGCCTCGTGAAAGAGGCCAAAAGGAATTTAGAGATACAGCATGGGAAACGTATATCTGTTTTTGTAGTCCTTATGATAACATTTTCGATGTTATTAAACAGGAGTATGTCTTAGCCATTGAGAGAATTAATGGTAACGAAAAGCATGCCAAATCTGAAGAGGCGCTTACTGGACACCTCATGTCATTTGCTTATCGTGGAAAAATAAATATTGATGACCCGAATGACCTACTATCTTTATTCTGGGCCAAGGCGCCTTTATCTTTAAAACAGTATAGCATGGAATTTTTGGGTAGAACTTTATATAACTCTAAAGAAAATATACCTCCAAGAATTAAAGAGCGCTTCATGAAATTATGGGATAAACGAATAAGCACTATTAAATTAGAGAAAAAAATGACTGATACAGCGCTGGAACTAAATGGTTTTGGATGGTGGTTTATCTCTGAAAAATTTGATGAAACTTGGGACCTAAATCAATTAACATCGGCTCTTGAGCTTGGGGCCCAGATAGATCCCAACCATCTTGTTATAGAACGTCTTTCAAAGCTTGTTACTACTCATCCCTTACTTGTCGCAAAAGCCCTAATTCTTATCATAGATTCATCAAAAGATGAATGGCTCATCAGCGGTGCTAAGAATGAGATAAGTAATATTATCTCTGTTGTTTATTCAAATTCAGACCAAGCAGTAAAAAAAGTTGGCAGTGATTTAATCAATCGTTTGGTTGCTAAAGGATATATAGATTTTAGTAAATTTTTAAGAGGAGGCGGACATGAAACCTAAATTAAGATGTGCTATTTACACAAGAGTTTCTACAGACAATCAGGCAGAGGTTGAGTTTAATTCCTGTGAAGCGCAAGAGGCAAAGATTAAGTCTTTCATTACAAGCCAAGAGAATATGGAAATTTTTAAGGTCTATTCTGATCCCGGATATACTGGGGCTAATCTTACCCGCCCGGCCTTAAGTGAAATGCTTATCGACATAAAAGAACATAAAATCAGTCTTATCATATCATATAAGATAGACCGATTAACGAGATCCCCTAAAGACTTTTATCAGCTTATAGAATTATTTGAAAAGTATGGAGTTGATTTTATTTCTGTAACAGAAAGATTTGATACCTCTACGCCTTCCGGCAGACTCCTTAGGAACATCATGCTTACCTTTGCACAGTTTGAACGAGAACTTGCCAGCGAAAGGACAAAAGATAAAATGCTCCAAAGAGCACAAAAAGGAATGTGGAACGGTGGCCTTGTGCCTTTTGGATATAAGGCAGAAAATAAGAAACTTATCATCAATGAAGACGACGCAAAGAATGTGCGCTCAATTTATGAAAGTTATATCACAGGTAATTTTATTGCCAAAATCTCAAAGAATGTAGGTCAATCAAAAAGTCGTATTTTCACCATTTTAAGAAATCCTATCTATATAGGCAAAATAAAATATGCTGGCAAGTTTTCAGAAGGAGCTCATCAACCTATCATTTCTGAGGATATATTTAATCTCGCACAAGAGATTCATAAAAAGCAAGTGAGAAAGCTACGATTATACAAAGATTATCCATTAGCGGGATTAATTCGCTGTAAAGAATGTAACTCGCATATGACACCTTGCCATACCAACAAAAACAGAAAAAGTAAGATGAGGCGATATTATTACTATCGTTGTACAAGCACCTTTAAAAAGGATTGGAATAATTGCCAAACAAGACAGGTAAGTGCCAATAGATTAGAGGATTATATCTTTCAAAATCTGGATAGAATTTCTCATGATAAGCATTATCTCGATAGTTTGATATTTAGGCTTAAATATACCCCGGTGGGTGACCGCATAGGACTCGAACCATCGCAATCATGCCCCGAGTCTGCGAAAATTTCGGGGGAAATTTTCGCGCAAACCCTCCAGCACTTTGTAAAAATCCTTCCAGAGAAAAAAGGAATTGAAAAGAATCTTTGGGCGAAAAAATTTATCAAAAATATAGATTATTCAAA
>JAGVOB010000022.1 GCA_020052955.1 Candidatus Omnitrophota bacterium
GCGCACTAGCGTTGGCTAATATAACAAAAACTTCTATATTGATTTGGTCGGTTTCTATATATTTCTTAGCTAACTTAACTACTGATTCGTTATCACCCTCTTCAAAATACTTTTTAATCTGAGTGCGCTGCGTTTCTAAATCAGCCAAGACTTCTTTCTTTACCTGAGCTAGACAAAAAATCGGTATTAGGTTTGTTAACGCAAAGGTTAAAATAATAAATGCTACGAAACTAAGCTTTCTTTTCATTTTTGCCTCCTTTTATATTACTTTAGACATTTAGTGTCTTTTAAATTATTCACAGCTTACAAACAATTCTTTACTCTAAACAAAATCGCCTCCTTTCAATAGTTAAAGAGTTAATAAAATTTTAATCTTTAGCAACTAATAGTATATACTATTGACGTATCTTTTCATATATCTATAGTCATCGAAAATTCAAAGATTAAAAACTAAATTATATCACGTATCTTTTCTGCAACTTGCCCGGAGATGCATTCTGGTTGGCATAAACCTTGATAATCATGATTTATAATCCTTCTTCTATATTCTTGTATAGTATCATTATTCCATATTTCTTCAAGCGAATCCCGGTCAGTATTACCTGCCCACTTGTTCAGGCAAAAAACAAAAGGTCGAACCTGACCTTCACTATCTATAACCAATCTTTGCCATGGCGCATTACATATTGTACTTTTATAAGAGAGGTTTTCGGTTGATTTTAAATTTTCACTAAAACTATCTTCCTTTTTAAGAAGACTACATTCCTCTTGCATACCAGGAAGCCAATTATTCAATATCATACCATATCCATAAGCCTTTTTTACAACTTTAGGTATTGTTTTTTCAATATACTCCAAAGCTACTATATTGTTTTTTTCAAAAATATTCTCTTCCCCAAAATCTCCACGGATAGGGGTTAATGTAACTGCATTAAAATTATATTCTTTTGCAAAATCAATAAGTTTTTCTATTTCATGATAATTGGATTTCATTATAATTGAATTAAAATGTGTTTCTATAAGGCCCCCGGATTTCTCTTTTGCTAACTTAATCATATCAAGATTTTTAAGTAAACGCTCAAATTTTCCTCCTTTCCTAATATATTCATATGTCTCCTTTGTTGCGCCATCGATTGAAAAGACGATATCTACCCTTCCGCAAATTAACTTATCGACTATTTTCTCGTTAAAAAGAAGTCCGTTTGTAAAAATAACCTGTTTTAAATGACTATAGCGCGATGCCTCGGCTAGGACATCGTCAAACCCTTCCATAATAAGAACCTCTCCTCCTTCCCATACCATATCTTCTATGTATGGGAAAAGTTTTAATATTTCGCTCATTGTTTTGGAAGAGGCCTGCCATGAGCTTTTCCATATGTTGCACATTATGCATCGTAAATTACATTTATTGGTTATCATAGCAACTATAGCTCTAACCTTAGATTCTAAAATCAATCTTTTTTCCGTAATTTCAATTTCATTCAGGGCTTTATTTTTTAAAAATATATCACTTCTACTCTGACCCGCTGAAAGGGCTTTCCTAAATTCTTCTATTGCCAAATAGGATATGCCTAAATCTCTATATAATTTACCAAGTTCAAAGTTAACTTGAAAATTATCCCTGGCTGTGCTGGACGCTTTTTTAAATGACTCCATTGCAGGGCAATATTGCCTTTTTTGTTTATATATTTTGCCCATCTCAAAATAAGCTTCCCAATTATTCCGATCTTCTATGACAACTCTCTTCAAATTCTCCAAAGCTAGGTCAAGACGCCTTTGCCTGTAATGATAAAACCTGCCCAGTTCTAAGGCGGCACTAAAAAGATGCGGGTTCAATTCTAAAGCTTTATTGTACTCAGTCTCAGCCAAAGAGTCTTTTTTTGTTTTCACATAAACATTTCCTATTTCAAAATGTGCTAATTCATTATTAGGATTGATTTCAATGGCTTTTTTTAGTTCTTCTATTGCCAATATATACTCTCCCTTATTATGGTAGAGTTTACCCCTTTCTATATATAGCCATTCTCCCTGAAAATTTTTTTCAATTAACTTAAACTCTTCTATATTCATATTTTGTCCTTCGAACTACATAAATTAATACTCCAGACTCAGGGATTCTTTAGGTATTTTTTCCAAAACACATCTGTTTTCACACCAATTCTGGAAATCATTATTAAAAAGTTTCTGTCTATACGTTTGCATTATGCTGTTGTTCCATATTTCTTCAATAGAATCTTTATGTACATTGCCTGCCTCTTTAACGCAAAAACACTGCGGCTTTACATTACCCCCCCAGTCAATAAACAAAAATTGCCACGGCCAATAGCAGGATATCCTATTGGACCTAATACAGTTAAAATTATTCACATGATAACTTTTGTTTTCATCCTGACATAAATCAGCTTTATGGCATATTGGGTTCTCGATAGAAGGAAGCCAGTTTGAAACTTTAATTCCATATTTTTTGGACTTTTCTAAAATTACCTTCATTGTTTTCTGAATATATATTAACACTTCTTTATCTTCGCCTAAAAAAATATTTTCGGAATTATCTATATCGACAGGCGTAATTTGTAATCGCTCAAATTTATACTGCTTTGCAAAATCTATAAAATCCCCTAATTCACGATAATTAGATCTCATTATAACTAAATTAATTATTATCGAACATTTATTTTCTGCATAATCTGAATCCCCCTTAATTTCTTCCCTATTCTCATTTAGCAATGTAATAGCCTTTAATAAATCTTCAAATTTTGCTCCTCTTCTTATGGACTCATAAGTTTTTTTTGTAACTCCATCTATAGAAAAAATAATATTCGCATTTGCCCTCACCAGTTTCCTTGCCCATTTATTATCAATAAGAAGTCCATTTGTATTTATATCTTGTCTGATATTTTTATGCAAAGAAATCTTTTCAAAAAGCTCTTCAAAATACGGCGATAAAAATACTTCTCCTCCCTGCCAGAATATCCGTTGAAGATATGGAAGAAGCTCCATAATTTCTTTAACAGTTTTTTCAGGTATATCCCAGGGAGTCTGCCATACGTTACACATGATACATCTTATATTACACCTATTAGTAAGGGTAACTCCAAGGCCTCTGGGCTTGGATTCAAGAATCCTTTTACCTTGCGTAATCTCAATTTCGTTGAGTATTTTATTCTTGAAAAATGGTTCATCTTTAGTAGGGCTGACTTCAATGGCTTTTTCAAACTCCTTTAGCGACAAATCATATTCACCTTCCTCACGATATAATCTACCGAGACATAAATGAGCTTTATCGGTGTCCACATTAAATTTAATTTCCTTTCTTAACTCTTCCATGGTTTTGAAAATCTGACCTAATTTATAGTTTGTGCAAGAAAGTTATTTATAGAAACATACTTCATCAAACCTTTTTTTGATTGTTCCTTTATTTTCTTTGGATTTTTTTCATGATTCATCACATCTTTACTCTTAAATTGACCAGTTAAAATAATAAATCAGCACATATAGTAACATTTCTTGCATCTCTCACTAAAACTTCCACTTGCTATTCTATCTCTTATTTCTAAATATACATCTCTTTCCCAAATATCTTTAAAATTTTCTCCCTTGAAATCACCCATTGGCTCCCCATTCCAAATTGTACAAGGCCAGACCCTACCATCTGGTAGGATATACATAGAAGGAAAAGGCTCAATACATTTCTTACACATTTGTTCGCTTCTAAGATCTTTACCCTTACTACTTTGGTCATTGAGATAATCCGACATTTCAGGTGCTATTTCAATCATCTCAGGAGCTATTTCAACTTTAATTTCCTCTTTGCCAACTTCTACTGCCTGCTCAAGAGACTTGACAACTAAATCTCTAGAATCTAGTAAACTTTCCTTTTTCATCTCTTCATATTCGATTTTTATGGGTTTAAAATTCACTTGTTTAATATTTAGACTGCGAGCGAGATGAACAATTTGCTTTGACTCTTCAAGATTAGACTTCATTAAAACAGATGTGAATATAAGATTGGGTTTATCCGAATGAAGGCTTTCCTTTATTTTATTTATCATTTCAATATTTGAAATAAGAGACCCGAAGTTCGCGCCCCTTCTTATCGTTTCATAGGTCTGTTTTGTGGCTCCATCGATTGAAATAAAAAGAGTGCTCAGCTTAACTTGCACCATTTTAACAATATTGGCCTCATTTAACAATGTGCCATTGGTTATAACTGAAGTCAGAGGTATATTAAATTGCTTAGTAAATTCCAGGATTTCAACAAGGTAGCTAGACATTAAAGGTTCGTGGCCGCAAGAAAAAAACAATGCTCGTGTATATGGAAAAACCTCAATGGCAATCTTTCTATATAATTCAAAAGGCATATCATAATCACTTGCCTCAAACCATGAAGAGCACATAATGCATCTAAGATTGCATTTGGTAGTTATGTCTATAGTAACCCTCTCAATAAACCTTTCTTCGAATTTTGCTTCTTTCAATCTAACCCCCAAAATCTAGGAGTGGTTCTGAACATACTTTGCGATATAATCTGCCTTGTTCGACACTTTTGTTAATACTGAGTTCTTATAAATTCTTAAATTTCTCAACAATTTACTACTCTATTTATAAATTTTATCTAGTATTTGATATACATTTTTGGCTATAAGCTGATAGCCATTCTCATTTGGATGATTGTTATGATAATAATAACTGGTTGAGTCTTTAAAACATTCAAAAATCTTTTCATTATCAACCAAAAAAATATTATGATTCTCCGATACACTCCTTAGAACTCTATTTATCAAAAAAGGATAAGCATAAAGCTGGAGAATCATTATTGCTTTTTTAGATTTAATCAATGGGGTCATTTTCTCTAAATTGTACTCTAAATTTTTAGCTATTATGTTCTGGCTTAGAACAAAAGCCATTCCAGGGTTTTTGAATGATTCATCTGAAGGTATTTTTTTTACAAGTGAATTTATTTTATTACTAGGAGAGTTTGGTCTTTGATACATTAAAAATAATAAACGGTATAACTCTTCTCTTGCCGATGTATATGGATTAATCCTCATAAGTTCCGTAATCAAATCCAGAGTTTCGCTGTATTGGTCTTCTGAGGAATAAATGTATGCTAATCCTATATATGCTAATTCATTGTTTGGATCTATATCTATTGCTTTCTCATAATAATCTTTAGCAAGGTTGTTTTTGCCAGCTTCCCACAGTTCATGAGCTCTATCAAAATATTCCACTGATTCCGATTTAATATTTTTTACTGTATCAGATTTATATCTGTTTGAGAATTTTATCTTCTGCCTTAATCTATCAATACCAAGCTTTGTAAGCTTACAGATTCGTAGGTCCAAAATAGCATTTTTTACTCTAAAATAATACCGTTTTGGCCAATTTGCCATTAGAATTACCTCGCAGGGAAGAATATTCCCCATATCATTTAATCCTACAAGAATTATTACTATATTTGGTTCATATTTTTCCATGAATTTAGGAAAATATCTTAATAATGTTGTTGAGGTGCAACCTGGTATTCCACAATTGTATACCTTGTATTTATCAGGACTCTCTTTATCTAAAATAACCTGAAGCTTGGCAGGGTATGAGTAACCGGGGCTTGCGCCATAGCCAAATGTCCAGGAATCCCCTAGGCAAAGTATTCTAATTAATGCTTTATCTTTCGGCGATATTTCCTGTTTCTGAGGTAACCTGGTAAGTTCTTGTTTTTCACGCTTAACCCAACTAGATTCTTTTCTCATCCAGGATTTATAGTAAAGATTACCGCTAATGCGAAGAATAGCTTCACTCATAACTAAAGCAATTATAACGCTTGAAAAAACAAGAATGATCTTCTTCATTTTTGTTTAAGGAATTTTAAAGTGACTCTCTGCTATTTTATTCGAATAACAAATAGAATTACAGAAGTCTACATAGCAATGAGCAAGTATTCTCTTTCTATACTCAACCATTGCCTCATTATTCCAGATGTCTTCAAGAGAAGGATTCTCCAATAAAGAACCTACGCTTTTTTCGATTCTGCACAAACAATCAGGTCGTACAGAACCATCATAATCTATTAATAACTGTTGCCAAGGAATATGGCATAATAATTTAATAAAATCATCTTTTTTAGAATCTTTAACATTATCGCCGTTTTTAATTTTATTTAAAAAATCACTTCCCTGCTCTTCGTTTAATCTTGGTAGTCTATTTTCCAAACGAATACCATATTGTTTTGCCCTCTCTTCGATTTTGGGGCTAATATCAGTTATAAAACTTAAAGCTTCTATGTCTTGATTTGCAAATATGTCTTCTGGTGTTTTTAAATGTATATGTATCGGCATAAGGCATACAAACTCAAAGCCAAGCTCTTTGGCAAAATCCACAAATCCTTCTAACTGACGATAATTGGACTTCATTACTGCTACATTAAGATTTAGAACTATAGTTGATTTATATTGCTTTTTCAGCTCTGAAATTAACTTAATATTCGCAATGAGCCTTTCAAAATTAGCGCCCCTTCTAATGTATTCATAAATATCCTTTGTAACACCATCAACAGAAAAAGTGAGTTCTGTGTTATTTTTAACCAACTTATCTGCAATTTTTTCTGTGATGAGCTGACCATTTGTTACAATGCTCTGCCTTAGATTTGGAAATTGACAGGCGCAAGCAAGTATCTCATCAAAATAATCTAGCGCAAAAACCTCGCCGCCCTGCCACATTACCTTTTCTAAATAAGGAAATAAAGAAAATATCTCTTTGATGGTTTCTTTGGGTATCTCCCAGGGAACATTGTGAGTCAAACACATTATACAGGATAAATTACATCTATTCGACAGAGTAACTGTCAGGCGGCGAATCTTAGACGAAACAAACGTCCTGCCATCCGCTATTTCCAATTCATTCAATAATCTATTCCTTGAAAAAACGCTTTCATTAGAAATAATATTCAAAGCTGCGGAGGCGTTTTCTCGAGCCCCCTTATAATCACCTATAAAATTATAGGTTTGAACGAGATAAAAATGGTTTTCCTCATCGTAAGGATTATTTTCTATTGCTTTCTTGCATTCTTCTACTATTAACTTATAATTTTCTTTAATTTTTGAAATGTCTATAACTTCGCTATATTTCCCTCTGTATGCAAAATTTAACTCATAATCTATTTCAGGATTACTGCATCCGGAATTCTTTAATTTTGTAAGTATATTTATAGAATCATCATATCTGCCTGCCGATTTATAAGCCTTGGATAATAAAATAGCTATATCCACCGCTGTATCCGGCATAAGCTTGATGGCTCTATTGAGAAATTCTATGGCAGATATATATTCTTGAAGCATATAGTAAGTTTTGCCTATCTCAAAAAGTGCATTTGCATCGGCAGGGTTAACATTTAATATTTTATTAAATGATTCTATGGCTGCAAGGTAATCACCTTTTTGAAAAAGTTCTTTGCCTGTCTCTAAAGAGATTTCGGGATCAAAATTTTTTGTTTTTCCGCACTCTTCCATTGCAAATCTTTTTTAGATATACTTTAAGTTCCTCTTCGGAATCCTCCCTAGCACACAATCAGGATTGCAGAAATCCTGATAACTTTTACTTATTATCTTTTCTCTGTATTCCTTCATCCTGTTCCCGTTCCATATTTCTTCCAGCGTATTTTCTGAAATATTGCCAACTATATTATGAGTTAAACATAGGCAATCAGGCCTTACCTCCCCACCACAATCTATATACAGCCTTTGCCATGGTGAATGACAAAATAATTCTGTATTAGCATCACAATTTTCTGCATTTTCGCCATTAATAGTAAATCTGTGCTTATCCAGGCTGACACCTTGCTGCATATCCTGAACCCTTTTTTGCATGAGAAAACTTTCTGATGGCAACCAATTTTCCAAGCTTATGTTAAGCCTATCTGCCTTTTCCGATATTCTATCGCGAATCTTATTGATAAAAGCCATAATATCGGGCTCGAAATTGTAATAAAAAATATTTTCTTTAAAGTCTTTAAAATCACAGCCTGCGGCATTAAAAAAAAGTGTACTGAATTTATACTGTTTTGCAAAATCTAAAAAATCTTCAATCTGATGATAATTTGTCCGCATTATGAGAACATTAAGCCTTGTTTTCATATTAGGATTTAACTTTTCCTTTAATTTATTAATCAAATTCAAATTTTTAAGCACCTTGTCGAAATTAGACCCAATACGAATGCGCTCATATACGTCTTTCGTAGTCCCATCTATAGAGAAAGTAAGCTCGACGTTGTATTGTACCAGCTTTTTTGCTATCCTTTCATTAATTAACAACCCATTTGTTGCTAAAACCTGTCTAATCGAAAATTTTGACGCTTCATCCAATAATTCCTCAAAATCTTCATACATAAAAGCCTCTCCACCCTGCCACATTATTCTCTCTAAATATGGCAATATTTTTATAATCTCTTTTTTTGTTTTAGAAGGAAGATCCCATGGTTTTTTCCGTGTATTACACATAAGGCATCTAAGGTTGCATCTATTGGTCAGTGTAAAAGTTAAACTTCTTATTTTTGAACATAAAACTACTTTTTTTTGCGCTATTTCTTTTTCGTTAAGAATAATGTTTTGCAAGTTACCGTCTTCCGGATAGGTCAATCTATAAACTGAATCTATTTCTTGCAGTGCTTTTGAATATGAGCCTTTTGAATTATAGTATTGAATTAAACGAATTTGCTTATGGTAAAGGCTATTGAGATCAGATTGAAATAATTTCATATCATAACCATTTTCCATAGCCTTTTTAAGTTCTGCTACGGCTAATTCAAAATTATTTAAAATCTTGTACATATCCGCTAATTCTTTATGAATATTCTCATCCCGGTAACCATATTCTAATACCTTTTTAAATTCATTAATTGATTCTGAATATTTTTCCATTGCCTTGTAAGACTTTGCCAGTAAAAGATGGGCGAAAATATAATCTGATGTTAACTGTATCGCTTTTTCTAATTTTGTAACGGCTAGCTCATATTTCTGCTGTTTATAATAGATGCTGCCAAGCTCAAAATATGACTGCTCGTCAACAGTGCTTAGGTAAGTTTCTTCTTTAGTATTAAGCTCCAACGTTTTTTCAAACTCCCCGATAGCTTCTTCTTGTATGCCTTGCTGGCTATATGCCTTTGCCAATAAGAAATGGGCGCATACATCATTTTCATTTAATTTTATTGCCATCTCTAACTTCTCTATGGCCTCTGGATATTTTTGCTGTATACAGCATATTTTGCCCAATTCACGGTATGCCTGACTATCTTTAGGATTAGACCTGGCAATCTCCTTAAATACCTCCTCTGCCTGCCTATAATCCTTCTGATCAAGAAAATTCTTTCCTATTTTGGTTAAGTTAATTTCCTTGTTCATTATTTTTAATAATTTAGTTAATCCTGTGCTTTTTCTTTAGTTCCGGGCCAACGGTTAGACCATCTCTCCTCTTCGCCCACTACCATACTCCTCCAGCATATGCAATTTTTAAGCCGGCAGATCTCAGGGCCTTCCAATAAGTTAAACGTGCCTTCGATTATATTACCCAGAGAAACAGGCGATTTGCAGCAGCGAAATGCGTTGCCATTGGGGAGAACCCAGGCGTACATCTGCCCCATTCGGCAAATCCTTAAGATATCTTCCGATTCCTCAGGTTTATCTACTATTACCTTATGCTCAACATCCCATTTCGCCATAGCTTCTGCATAATTTCCTATGGACAGGTTGAGCCTTTTTAGAAATTTTATTTCATCCTCGGAATAGTTCTCAGGATATCTCTTGTTCTGATATTCGCCCTGAAACGATAAAACACTAAATGGTATGCCTGCTTCATTTGCCATGCCAAGGTACTTTTCCCCATCTTTTAAGAAAGGCGGGTAGGCCACATAAGTAATTTCTACCTTATACCCGGCATCTTTTAATTCACACATTTTTTTTAAAAATATGACTATATCGTCAAATTCCTGATGAAAACTTGCCCCCATCCTGGAAACGCGTTGTGGGGGTATGTTTCTTATCAATTCTGATGGGGCCCAAGAAAGATTGGTCTGAATTTCGATATGATGCATTTTGGAAATCTCTTTCAGAACTTCAAAAAACCGCGGATTTATAGTTGGTTCTCCGCCTGTCAATTGAACTGCAACAGTACCATAATTATCATATATCCTTTTCCAGGCAAGAAACCACTCCTCAGGCTCTAATACTCTAAAACCATCCGGCTCTTTAAAATCATTTTGACAATAACTGCATCGGTAGTTGCATTTATTATTAATAAGCCAGGTTATGCAAACCCTAAAAGGAGGTACATCCTTACGGAAATATCTGGTCAGAACAGGAAAATCGTCACAATTAATCCTTATATCCATTTTCCTCTATAAATAAGTTAAATTTTCCAAAAAAGTTTAATTAAGGTTTGCTCTCTAAAGAATGACCTTATCTCCATGCCTTTTATCGAATTCATTGACAATGCGTAATTCTTCAGGTATGTCTTCCGCCCTACATTTCATGCTGCATATAGATTTATAATCCCCGGCCGCTATTTTCCTTCGATATAACTGAGCAATTTCGGAATTCCAAATTTCATCTATGCTTTTGTCCATAATATTACCTATCGGCTCTTCGCACCAACAGCCAAACTTCACATATCCATATGGTTCTATCAACAACTGCTGCCAAGGCAAATAGCAAAAAAGGTCTTTCCCGGCTTCATTATTTTTAACTTCTTCACTGCTTTTTATTTCTCTTTCCAAATTACAGACCGGATTATGAATCGGAAGACAATTTAATAAGTTGATATTATACTGCCTTGATTTATGTCTTAACCGTTCTACTATATTCTCCAACTGCTTTAATATCTGCTTATTCTCCGGATTATCGGTAAAAATATGTTCGGGACTGTCTTCTCCCTGGATGCCGATAAGCTGAACATTCTCAAAATTATATTCCTTGGCAAAATCCATAATTTTTTCAAGCTCAAGGTAGTTGGATCTCATTACCACTACATTCATTCTTAGGCTAAACTCTTTATTGTATTTTTTTATTTTCATTTCTTTAATAATATCAAGGGCCCTGATAAGATCTTCGAAACGCCCCCCTCTCCTTATATGTTCATATGTTTCTTTTGTTGCCCCATCAATTGAACATATTAACTCAATATTATTCTGAAACAGCTTTTCAGCCCAGACTTCAGTAATCAAAAGTGCGTTGGTATTAATTCTTTGTTCCAAAAAAGGATATTCTTTCGTTTTATCCAACAAATCTGCAAAATACGGAGAAAGAAAAACCTCTCCTCCTAACCAAATAACATGTTCCAAATAGGGAAGAATGTTAACAATTTCATGATATATTTTCTGGGGAATGGACCACGAATCTCGCCAAACACCACACATAATACACTTGATATTACACTTATTTTCTAAGGTACATATGAGACTGGTGAACTTGGATGAGAGGATAGATTTTTTTTGAGCAATTTCTTTTTTATTTAAGCGTTTATTGTTTAAAAATAATTCGATATTTTCCATATTATTAGGTCTCAATCTTAAAAGGCCTATCCCATGGAGAGCCTAAAAGTTCCCTTGGTATCTCTCCAGAAATACATTTTGAATTACAAAAATTTACGTTTTCGTATTCTAAAATTTCTTTTCTAATATTCTGCATTATTTTACCATTCCAAATTTTATCAATACTTTCCTTATGAACATTTCCTAATATTTGATTACAAAAACACTGCAGCTTAACACCTCCTCCGGGATCAATATACATTTCTCTCCAAGGCAAATAACAGAAGAATTTTTCTTCTTTTTTCAGTTCTGCTTTTTTTACTTTTCTATTAAAACTATCATCAACATAATCAAAGTACTGGCTAAAATTTAAGAACCAGTTGCGTAAAATAATCTTGTGCTCTTTGGCTCTCTCTAGGACACTTGGCATAACTTCCAGTATATACCTCATAGCTTCCTTGTCGCGATTATAGAAAATATTTTCTTCGTTTTGTAGAAACTTTACTTCCGTAAATCTGATTTCATTAAATTTGTATTTTATTGCAAAATCTATTATTTTTTCAATTTCATGCAAATTTGACTTCATAACTACAAAATTCAGCACCAAGTACATCTGACTATTAAACCTACCTCTGTAATCATTTATAGTATTAAGGCTTCTAACCAAATCTTGGAATTTTGCTCCCTTTCTTATGTTTTCATAACTTTCTTTAGTAAACCCATCTATCGAATAAATAAGAACTAGATTACTCTGGACTAATTTTTCAGCCCACTCTTTATCAATCAGTAAACCATTAGTAACTATCTCTTGCCTCAAATTTGGATAACGTAATGCCTCTTCAAAAAGTTCTCTAAAATGCCTATAAAGAAATACCTCACCTCCTGACCAAGTTACATATTCCATATAGGGGAAATACTTCATAATTTCTTTGGCTGTTTGTTCAGGAAGTTCCCACGGTTCTTTCCACTGTTTCCAAACTTCACACATAATACAATTAAGATTGCACATGGAGGTTAAAGTAACTGTTATAATTCTAGGTTTTGTGTCTAAAATTATCTTTCTTTGTGAAAGTTCAATTTCGCTTAATATTTTATTTTTAAAGACAGAGCTGGACTTGTGAACTGAAATTTCTAAAATTTTTTTAAACTCTCCTATGGATAGTGCATATTCCTCATTTTCCCTATACAATTTAGCTAATTCCGTTGTCATCTCATCATTATCTACGCCTTTTTCTCTTGCCTTTTTAAACTCTTTGATAGCTAGATCATATTCTTTCTTTCCATAACTATAAGTTCTTGCCAGCTCTACATTTAACCAGCCATCTTCAGGCCTTAGTTCTATTGCTCTTTTTAATTGCTTTGAAGCTAAATCATACTTTTTTGCTTCTAAATATAACCATGCTAATTCTCTATGTACTCTATGGATAATAATAGCTCCATGCGCTTCCCTAATTGCCTTTTCATACTCCCCTATCGCCAATTCCCATTTTTCCATACACCTATATGACCTTCCCAGTTCCAGGTGGATATCTGGGTTGGAATTGCCGGATTCTATCGCCATTTTGAGTTCGGAGAGGGACAATTGATATTTGCCCATATCGCGGTAGACCCTTCCTAGTTCCAGGTGGATATCTGGGTTGGCA
>JAGVOB010000004.1 GCA_020052955.1 Candidatus Omnitrophota bacterium
CCCTGCTCGGGGGGAATAACGCAGGTATAGACTGGAAGGCGGTAAGCGTCAGCTTTGCAGGCCAGACCACAGACGGTAAATTAATATTCGGCGTAAAAGGTACTGACGGGTCTCTTTATACCATGACTACCCTTAACGGCGCTCACTCATTTATAAGCGCTGACAATGTATTGGGAGGCAAGGATATCGCCGTTAATTACCATAGCGTAGATACCAATACAGGCCTTCATAGAATGTTAGCATCCACTTATACGGATTCGCTGGGTAATGATGTAAGATTAGTTGGCCAAACAGGAGACGGTAAATTTATATTTTTGACCGCCGGTGAAATGGCAAATCTCGCCGCAAGTTATACGGGCGAGGGCACCCGCCTCTATTCGATAGATGGAAGTTTTTCTATCCATATTATAAGCGCGGATGAAGCCGGAGCTATTGACGGATTCCTTAATAAAACAAGAACTAGGGCGAGCTTCGTGGTATGGAATAAGAGCGGAAATGGTGGATTAGGCGAGCTTATTGTGGTCTCGGAATCCTCTTATCACGAGGATGGCAGGACGTTTACTACTAATTATGTATATGGTATATCCCTGGAATACAAGAGCGATAATAATAGTTGCAGGTTTGAATTAGCCACCACAACGCTCTACAGAATGAATAATGGATATCTGGCGCCTCTTTCTGGCGAAACGCTTAAGATGGCAGGAGGAAACACATATGGAAAGGTTAGTAATCATATTATAACACAACAAGAAGCAGGCCTTATCAATACTCATCTTACAGAGACCGGCTCTACGCTGAAGTTAAATGCACAGACAGGCATAACACCTCTTTCCTTTGCAGGCAATGAGCTTCTTGCGGTGTCGCAAAATGCAAACGGTGATACATATAAATTTGGCATAACTACAAAGTATGTGACCATCAGCGCCAATTCCGGTGGCATGGCCATAAATTTTAACGCGCCTCAAACATATGAGCAGAATGATATCACCACAAACTACGGCATCTATGCTGATGGCCTCCTTATGCAGATAGGGGGTAAATACAACATGGGATTAGTCGGCGGGCATGATATTACTATTGCAGAGCACAGCCATATCAATAATTATGTCATTTATATAGGAAATGCCGGTTATAGAGACGCCAAGATATCAAATCTTGAGCGCGATGGGAAAAATGTTCTAGCCGCATATACCAGCGGAGACGGCTACAATTTCTTTCTTTCGCTAAATGAAGAGTTTCAACTGTTTAGCGGTAATGTAGTCAATGCTTACAGCGCTGGATGGGGTATTAGCCCCTATGGAATGTTAATAATCCTTGATAATTCACCGTACGGCGTTGTAGTGCAAGGATATAAGGTTTCTGAAGTTGAAGCGAATAGCTTGAAGGTATTTCTTAATGTAACGGGAAGTATGCTTACTAGGGGTTATACCTCTCTTTCTGTTACCGATGGTGTTCTTCAGCTTATTTCCTTAGATAAGACCGGAGATAGTTACAAGTTTGGCGTCTCTACGGATAAAGATAAAGGAATAACAAACGTAGCTACTATAGCAAAATGGAACCAAAAAGGACCGCTGCAGCTTAGCGAAAGCATGCTTATAGCTCTTGAGTCTGGATTGGGAGGCATGCTTCTAAAGAATGGCAAGAGTCTTACAAGCCTTGCCGATAGCCCCTATGGTATGGTAAATGGCGGGATAATAACCCTCGAAATTGCCCAAGCCCTTAGTGCTAATGCTGTAAATGGCTGGGGTATGGTAGATATATACTTTGATAAGAGTTCTGGTAAATTCACTGGCACATATATGAGTGATAACGGACTTATGAAAACAGTTGCTGCCGGTGTGCAAGATGTGTACGAGACAAGAACAGATGAAATGGGGAATACGTATTCTGTTGCAACAGGCGAGACAAGGCTTGTAGTAGATAGCGCTCAATATTATGCCTTTGATGCAAATGGAACGGTACGCCAGCTTAACGTCGGCGGCGGGCTTTTTGGCGTTATACTGGTAGGGCTTGATGAAAATAAGGTTAATTATATTGCCGCTTCTGGCAATCGTAGCGGGGTATTAACGCTTCTTAGTCAGTCCGAGCAGATAGGCCAGGCTCGTGTTGCAACCGCTGTGGCCGTGGGGGTTGTTTTTGCAGTAGTTGCTGCAATAGGAACTGTTGTATTGGTAGGTGTTATAGCCGCCGCATTACCTGCTTTAGGCGCAGTTGTTGCTAGCGGTGGCGGGCTTGCCATTACGGTGGCAACAACCAGCAGCCTTGTTGGTTTTCATATGGCGCAGGCGACTATGAGTGCGCTTAACGGCGATATGGCTTCAGCATTTG
Organism: Candidatus Omnitrophota bacterium; assembly: GCA_020052955.1. GTDB lineage: Bacteria > Omnitrophota > Gorgyraeia > VGKN01 > VGKN01 > JAGVOB01. The sequence goes on from JAGVOB010000004.1 coordinate 2,329, forward strand.
TTCATACCCTATCAGCAGCTTTTATATTTGTAACAGGCATCTTCTCAATAATTAACTTTGCCAAAACAGCTGGTTCGCTTGCAACATATGGAAGCTGGATGGCTAAAGCGGCATTCCGCTGGACAGTAATAGAAGGTGTTGCCCAGGGAGTTAAGAAAACTTCCTGGTATAATAACTTGAGCCCCGAAGAAAAGATGGCATTTGAGGCAGCAGTATTTATCCTTCAAATATTAGCTATGCCGGGAAATCCTCTGAGCCAGGTAGAGAAGGCGGCAAAACCGTTACAGTTCTTAGGAAGACTCTCAGAAGAAGGAGGAAAAGGCGCAGGCCAGTTCTTAAAACAATTAGGCAGAGAACTGACCGGCTGGGGGTTTAGAGAACAAGGTATTTTGACCGAACTTTGGGGCGGGCTTAAGCAGATAGGAGTACGCCTAATTACTCCGAGCACATATATCCAATCCTTAATTGGTACCATAGAAGTAGCAAAAACAGTTGTGCTGGTTAGCCCGATTTCCATGGTTCTTTATAATATGACCCTGCCAGAAGGTAGTAAGCTTGCATATACTTTAACAAACCTAATTATATTTGCCGGGCAGTCGACCAAAGCTGTAATACCCTTTGCCCTTGCCATGGGTTTTTTAAGCCCCTTACTTAGCCCGATTGCCTCAAGGATTCCTATATTAGGTCCGCTTACTAGGGAATTGCATACTTTACTTAGTTATGCAAACAGTGTATTAGGAGGTAGTGCGGCAGGCGCAAGCAGGGGGTTATTGGGAAGATTTATATCTGGGATAGGTATGAACGTAAGAAGCGGTCTGGTAAGAGCACTCGGATTTTTTGGTGAAGAATATGGTATTGAGCAAATACCGCAGATGGCTATACAGGGATTGGATGCTGTATTAAGCACAGCAGGTGCAGGCCGTATTCCTCAGGGTCTTTCGGAGGCGATACAGGAGGCATTTGATCCTACCCCTGACGGGGTTATGAACTCCCAGATTGTCACTTCTTTATTAAGCGACGGATATTCTATTGCTGACATACAAACTATGTCAGCAGGTTCTCTTAAACTCAGTAACGGAGTAATCGTAAATATTACCCCGGAAATTATACAGGGAATGAATGATGTTGGTTCCCGTATGTTGTTTACTCCTTCTGGCGAATATAACTGGTCCGGCATGAGCATTGCACAATTACAGAATATTCCAATAGGCACAATAGTTACTATAGAGAACGCAGCTTCTGCAAAAGCACCCATGATGATTGCGATAACAAGCCAGGTGCTGGATTTTGCCGCTAATTACGGCGCTTCTATTGTGGGATTGGTACCTGGCGGAATAGCATGGGCAATAAACAGCGAGAATCAAGGGCAGATATTTAATGAAGGGACAGCCTTTGAAGTTAAAAATGCACCCGAGCTAAGAAACACAGTAATCAACAATATAAGGCAATCTTTAAATGAACCCGGCGCACAGATATCAGGCAAGCTATTATTGAATGAACTTTATGACAATATTGACACTCTGGAAAAAGAAATGGGTGCAGATGTCAGAGCCCAGGTTATTTCAGAGATAGCAATGAGGATTCTCGCAGGGTTACATGACAAGAGTCCAAGTGTTTCTATAGCTGATATTGCCGCTACTTTAAAAGAAGGGGAGCAGGCTGCAATAGGCCAAGCAAGGGTTAAGCTGAATAGTGAAGTACTCTCCAGAATTAATTCGCTCGCTCAGGAAGCAGATATAACCGGTCGCCTTGCTTCTTATAAGGGTAAAACAGAGGCGGTTACATTATATAGGTCAACAAACTTTATCCAGGCATTTAACCTGTCAGATGCAAGAGATAAACTTTTAGGTTCAATCAGTGCCCAAGATGGGGTAACTATTCAGGCGCTTGCCGAAAACTTCCGAGAACTAATTAAACAGGATATTACCGAACAAAAAGATGGTAATTTCCATGTCAATTTTAATACCACTGCCTTAGAGGCGCTTGTTGAATTAGTAAGACAGAATCCGGGCAGAGAGGTTAGAGAAATTATTTCTGGTTTAAAAGAAAACGAATTGGGCGGTGCCCTTCTTAAGGATATTACAGAGCTGGCTAATCGTGATGATATTGAACAACTGCTAACGACTAAATATCAAAGCGTAGTCGCATTTAAAGATTTCCTAAATTTTGTACTCGGTGCATTTGTAATGACAGATTCTGATTTTAACTCAGTATATGATAAGCAGGCGATCAGGTTTATAGATTTCTTGGCAAAGCCCACAAATGCCTTTGAGGCATTAACCGCTGCAGGGAAGTCAAAGGTGTATATGCACTTAGCCGCATTGGCAGGGATACTTACAGGTCATTCAAGAAGCATACTGTGGTTCGCTGATAAAGGAAAATTAAAACAATCATTAACTGATGCAGCCAGAAATATGTACAAGGCGTTAGGAATAGAGGTATTAGAGGTAACAGACATAAAACAACTGGAGACCGAAGAAGGCTTAAGAGACTTGAAAAAGGCAAAGGTGATATTTGCGACATTTGAAGTGGCTGGATTTGGAGTTAGAAGGCACGAGATGAACGAAAATCTGCGCCATGCATATGATATTTTAACAGGCATGACTAGAAAAGAGGGTGAGCTTGGGGTACAAGCATTGTTTGATGAGATACATACAATAGTAGCTATGAGTTTTATTATATCAGGCGAGGATAAGGCAACTACTCCACCTGTATATATGGAGATGTTGACCGATAAACTGCTGCCTTTCTTACAAAACTCCGAGTATATAGATATTTTATTAGGACTTGCATATGCTGAGGTAAATAATATTTCCGGAGTAAACATAACAAACGTGCTTGCTAAACTGGCTGAACAGAAAGTGGATACTGAAGCACTTCATAAATGGGGTAGAGATAACAGGTTGCTTTCTCATCCTCAAGGAGGGGTTGAAGTAATTACAGATTTAACTAAATTTATCGTACGTACGGATAAGGATGGGAAAGAAATTCGCGTTACATTTAAGAGGGAATTCATCCAATTGTTTGCAGAATCACTCCATATGGAACTGGAAGATTTTACCTCAGAGGAAGGAAATGCTCCAAAAGAACTTAAAGCCCTGCTTGTTGCCATGGCACTTTTCACTTCAAACGAACGCTTAGGAAAGAGCCTTGCCCCTCATAAAGACAAAAAAGATAATGAAGTTACATTAAAAGTTGTTCCGGTAAGCTCAGGTGAAATACAGCCAGATAGACAATACAGCTCTTGGAGTGTAGCGGTTATTAATACCCTATTTGGCCTTGCGAGAGACGGAGGCTACACCCATGAGGAGATAATGGATGCGGTTTCTAAGGCAAAGGTAAGCGAAAAGTCAATACATGGCTATATAGCAGAATACCTAAAGACAGTCAGGCAGAATCAGGGCGATGTTATGACAATGTCTGCAACCCAGGGGCCATCTATGTCGTTGCATGAATTTTTAGGAATCCCGATTGATATGTCATCGACATTTGAATTGGTTCTAAAATACTTACCCAAGGACAAAGCAGAGGTTATGGTGGCTAAGTTAGCCAGTGTTATGGGCGTTAAAGATATACAGCGTATATTGAATAATGCACCAGTAGAATTTGAGAAAGGTAGATATAACATAAATGATAATAATGTTGTTACAAAAGACAATCCCGAGGCTATTGCACAAGCAATAGCTGAGAGCTATCTTGCGCAAATAAGCAAGGGTCGCAGACATGGTGCATTCTTTGATGCAACCTCAGAACTTGATTACACGCCATTTATGGAGACAGTGATTGAGCAATTAGAGATGGCAATTGCAAAAGATGCCAAATATCGGGATATAGAGCTCATTGTCCATAAAGGGGATGAAAAATTTGTATTATATAAGTTTGAAAACGGAAAATTTGTTGAAAAAAATACCGAATTAAATACGGAAGATATAGAGACCAGATTCGAAAATAGTATAACACCCACCTTCTTTATTGGAAATCCAGGAGATGTATTTGGGCGGAGTTTAAAGAGTAACGAAAAGAATGCAACCTTCTTCAACGTGGTAGATGAGCGTATCCGGCTCTCAACCCTGTTACAGACATGGGGTCGCGCTAACAGATTAAAAATTTCCAATGATGAGATAATGACATTTGTTTTAAGCCGGAAAGAAAAAATGTCTGCCGTTGATTTGATGACATTAGCGAGAGATAATGAGATAAGCGAATACCGGAAAGCCCGCGCCCAGGGATTGAGCGAGGTATTACAGGTTTTAACCATAAACATCTTTAACGAATTGATAGAAAAAGCCGAAACCAGCGGCAATGCTGAACTTGCCAAGGCAATAAAAGATAAGCGTACAGAGATAACCGGTAGAATGGGTGAGCTTACTGACCTTTCTGAAAGAACAGCGCCTGACTTTGTGGCAAAGTTTAGACAGGATTTAATCGCCTGGCAGATGGAGATGGAAGGTTTAATTTATAGCGATAAGGCTAATAAACAATTCTCAGAATTTTATGAAAGCCTGCCCGCAACCTTACAAGAATTACTAAAATCAAGGGTAATACCTGGGCTTGAAGTGGATAAGCATTTTGGATTTAGAGAAGACCTTAAAAGCGAGCTTGCCAAGAAGGGTAAAGATTTAAAACCAACAGAAGAGCTCTCTCCAGCAGTTAGAAATCTTTATAGCTCCAGGACGTTAGCGGAATTATTAGGCAGGGTTAAGGCAACAGTTGAAAGAAGCAGCCTGCCAGAGAAAGCCATTGATTCCTCGCCATTAATTCATCAGGCAGTTAAGACATCAGAGGTTACTGCTGAAACAGTAGAAAAGACCGCCAAAGAACTTCTTGGCGAAAATGCAATGCAGGACCTTAGCGAGCAAGAGCGGACCGCTATACTACAAGAACTAAACAATGCCCTCTATCAAGGAAGCCCAAGATGGGTTCAATTTATCCTTAATAAGATTCAGAGCTCTAATAAACCAGAGGCCCTTAAATCTGCGATAAGCGAACTTGCAAGCCTGGTTAGAACGCCCAATGTGGATGGTGATGAATTTGTAAGAGCGGTAAATGGAATTATTGATAGACATAACTTAAGACAGGAAAGCTTGCTCGGTGATTTCTTGCTCGCAATAGACCCAAGGCTTACGCCAGAGACCTGGGATTATGTAAGCGATACATATTTGAGAATAGAAAGTCTTAATCCTCAAAGAGCCAAGGATATAACAATTAAGCAAATTCTGGATATAAAAGGCGAACCTACAAGATACAGGAACTTTATGGCAGGCCTTATAGATGATGAAAAAGTCAAGGACGCATATTTCAGCACTATACAGTGGCTGAGTAAGCTTGGTGAATCAAAAAAATCAATTTCTTATTTTGCGGGAGAGCTCGCCCGCATTGTAAGAACCCATAATCTGACAAAGGATGAGCTAAGGCAAATCTTTTATGCAATGCCGCCTGAGGTTCAAAGCCAGATGAGGCTCATATTTAACATTGTATATGAAGGTATGGACAGCCATATCCCATCGCGCATCAGGGGTATTCTGGTAATGCCGCAGATGATACTTAGCAACATATTAGCAATGATGCAGGCAGGCCTAAAACATCGCTCTGTTATAAGGCAGTATAATAATTATCTTTCCGTTGTAAAACATAATAGCTCTGATTCTGAGATTCAAAATGCATGGGATAGGTATGTAAGCGCACTAAAGGGTGAGGTTGAATTTAGGTCCGGGAATCTTCCTGAGAATATGCCTATAGTAAAGAGTGAAAAATCTGGTCTTGAGAGTGAAAATTCAAGCGCATATAAGAATATGATTGCCAAAGAAACTAAACGCGTCCAGGATGCAGAGACAGGTTATAGACAAGCACAAGATATGTTGCCTGAATTAGTAAAGCGAATGAATATAGATGATGCAGTTAAGTTAGCTAAGACCACTGATTCTAAAGTTAGACTCGAGATAATTAAAAATGCAAGCGACCTTAAGCCGAAGAGGACTCTGCCAAAAGAGGCAGGTAAGATGCAAGAGTTCTTACAGACCCTTCAGCAAACAGGCGCTAATCCTTTAACAAAACTTATAAGCACAGGCCTGTTTATATACCAGCTTATGCCTGTAATACAGACTGCCTTAACCGCAGGCTTATCAGCCGTTCCTGGATGGCAGCTGGTGATGATAGGGCTATTTGCTTTATCTACCTTTAAATACGCAAAAGATTTTGTTTCCAGTAATATCATCCACCGCGCTGAGACAAAGAGCCTGAAACAGACTAACAAAGCCGTAAGAGCGCTTCTTAATAAGGCTGTAATTAACCCCTCTGCAATAGAAGCCGTAGCAAAAGAAACCGGTATTGAAGAATCAAAACTCTGGCAGATGCTTAACCCAGATTATGATACCAACGCACAAACTGCCATAAAAGAGGCATGTAGCCAGCTTGGCGATATGGCAGATTTTGTCTCGGCAGATGAAGCATATGGAGTGGTCAAGACCGCTAAAGAAGATGAGCGCAGGGCGAAGCTATTTGAACTTAAAGTCTCAACGAGAACCCTTCTTATTAAATGGGGCATACTCAATCCAGACGGTACGATTAATAAGGAAAAGTTTACTGATTTAAGAGAATCAGAGGAATATCCTATACCGCAAGAGCTATTGGCACAGATACCAAAAGAGCAGTTAGAAAAACTTGGCATAAAGCCACTAAAGGTCTTTAGAGCCACATTAAACGAAGCCGATATCACTTTAAAGCAAATGCAAGGTGAATGGGTTATTCTGGTAGAGAGAAAAACGCCCGACGGAAAGAGCCTTACCACTCAACTCTCTACCCGCACAGCGCTCAGCTTAGCCCAGATAAGTGTTAATAATATTAAAGACTTAACTACTTTAGTTAATTTGCTTAATGCTATCAAACAGTTAGAGCCTATAGTTTTAAGTCAACTCCTAACCGGAAGCAAGCAGTCGCCAAAGACAAATGAGCTTAAGGCCTATCTGATTGCATCAGGCATTAAAGAAGGAGAATACCTGGCTATGTCTCCGCTTGATGCCCGGGAAAGGGCAGAAAGATTGCTTCCTGCCAAAACTAATATCTTACAAGCAATAGATGATATGAAAAAAGGCAATATGCAGGAGGCTACTCCGCAGGATGCTATTAACTTCTTAGCCAACAGGGGCGTTTCTGCAGTAGGTTCCTTAAAACCCAAAGTTGCATTAAATCTTATTGAAAAGATTATACGAGGTGAAGCCATAACCGATATATCAGGCTATGCCCAGACAATGAATGCAGTTGCAATACTGGAAGAGGCAATGTTGCTACCCGAAGAACAAAGAGGCAATAGACTCAAAGAACTTGGCCTTGGCCAGAGAGCCATTGACCTGATAAAGGAAGATATAAGAAGAACTACCATAATTAAAGGTCTAAACAATCCAGAGACAGTCTCCAACCTCTCTACCTGCGGCGTAGAGGCGTTGTATAATCTGCTTAATAGCATAAACAGGCCTGTTAAATCCATTCAGGAACTTGCTATGCAACTGTTAGTTACTCGTCTCAATGAGATAGCAAATCAATCATCTGCTGCTGAGGCAGACAAAGAATTAAATGATAATAGAGGCATACCAATGACAGCAAGCGTACTTAAAGAAGTGGCACAAGCCAAATATGGTGTGGGCCTTGAGGTAAGAGAGCTTAAGGATAACCGTGTCATATCAGACCTAAACAAGGCCTTTATAGCCCAGTTAGTCGGAAAGGACAAAGACTCAAAACCATACAAGCACTTTATGGCAGTTGTAGGCAATATTAACACAGAAGGCAAAAAGACCTCTCCTGTGGGATTAGAGTCCGGTAAACAGTTTATACTACCAACAGAAGAAGTAGCCCACGTATTAGAGGTCGTCTCATTAGACAATAATCCAATAGCTGGCCGCTTAATAGGTACTACACCCCAACTCTCCTTAACTAGCATAAAAGGCTGGGGCAATCCGAATCCGTCCAGCGGTTATATCCCCGTAAAGGATGCCAAAGATGTTGAGATGTTCAAAGCGCCTTTAGCCATACCTGTACCAATATCCAAGCCACAGGGAGGTTTAATCAGCATAAAGGTTATAATAGATGGGTTCGAAAAACCCGTAGAGGTTAAGTTTGACGGAGATACCTGGTATGGGCCGCAGGAAATTTACATATTCACGCCCGAGGAAGCCAAAGAAAAAGAAGCGCTGTTTATTGGCATGAAAATAGACGACCCAGAATTATTGCGCGGCTACCCTATCAAAGAAAAAGAACTTATATTGGCAATTAATCAAGCCAAAGAAGGCAAAGAAATTACAGCGGAATCCATAAAACTTATTCATGATAAATACCTTATGGGATTAAATCTGATGGCACAGGAGATAGTAGAGCTTGCTGCTAAACAGGTAGCGCCAGCGCCGCAGCCAGCCGCGACAAAGATAGATATTACCACTGCCGAAACGCCAGCTACTACGCCCAAGATAGCTATATCAGACGAACAGATCATTGAGGCGATGAAAAAAACAGGGGTAGACGATTTACTTCTTAGCCTAGAACATAAGACCTTCTTAGATGTTGAAACAGGCGAATTGATGTTATATAAAACTCTGATGTTTGCAATAGAATCCCTATTCTTAGAAGGAGATGAAGATAAGATTTTTTATAGGATGTTAAACCTTGCAAATATAGGTGGCGATTTAGCGGAAAACTTAAAAGCAAGATATTATGGTGCAGTTCCAGAAGCCCAGCTTGTACCGCAACCAGAACCAGCACAGCCGGTAGCAGCCACAGCTTCGCAACCTGCTCAAACAAATGAATCTGTGGTGGCAATGCAACCAGAACCAGTTAAAGAAGGGCAAGCCGCGTCAGCGTCACAACCACAAGCAGTTTCAACAAGAGAAAGAATTGCCAACGTTATTAGGCCTGTTATAGTATTTATAGCAACAACAGGGCTTGTGGTAGCGAGTGTAATCACATTAGGAAGTGTAAATATTCCACTAGTAAGCGCCATTGTTTCATTTGCAATAGCATATGAAGCGGTATTTATATTTGATAAAGCAATTTCTAATATTAAAACTACACTTAATAATCTAAGCAATGTTTCTTTTGCTCCGCGAAAATTGGCATTTGCGAAAGTAGCTTTAATGACGCTACTTGTAGGTTTTGTATTGTTAACCGCCTGTGCTCCAAACGCGTTAGCGTTTACCGGCAAAGCCTTAGCCTATATTAATATAAACTGGAGCATATTCATATTAACTGCATTTGCCTATATGATAACCAAATTCACAAGACCTGATATAATAGGAACGCCCATCTTCCAAAAATACCTTCCAATATTCGCAGGTATTTTCCTTGTTCTATTTTCCTTGGCAGGTGTTAATTTAGGTTATACCGACTATACCCAATGGCTTCCGTGGACATCGTTTATGCTTGGCATAACAGGACTCTATTTAGGCGCAAAGCCAGGTCGATCTAATGCTCAAACTGGTGATGCTACAAGCAATACTGCTCTTTCAGCATCAGGCAAGTCACCTGTTACAGAAATGTCAGGCAGAACCGCAACAACTCAAGCCACTATTTATGAAGCCTTCTCAATAGTAGGCATATTAGAACAAGATGGTTCAATTAACCCGAATAAACTGGCTAAGTTATTAGCCTCAAGAAATGCGGTAACAACAGAAGAATTAGAGCCTGCTCACAAAGGTTTCACAAAAGGCAAACTTGCAAGCGTTGTTAAGTTTTCTGCTGATGGAATTGGAATGGTATATTTTATTGCTGGCCCATCCGCTGTTATGAAGCGTAAACATAGAGGCCAGAAGCCTATTGATAAAGGCGATATGCTAATTGGTTTTGAACTTCCCGAAGGCGTGTCTGACGCTGAGGGAAAACAGAACTTCGCTATTCCTATGGCGCACCCATTACCAAAAGGACTAGAAGGCATAGCTGATGTTGCCGTGTTACTTGAGAAGTTAAGAGATATATATGTAGATTTTGGCATACAAACAAAACAGTTTGTTGGTAAGCCAGCGAAATCAGCGCCCCCCGCCGCCACTGCTGGTAAGCCTGATGTTGCTCAGGCAGCAACCACTCTTAAGAATGGCGGAAGAGCCTGGATTAGAGGCCCTGATATTAAGACTGTTATATCGGTTCTACAAGGCATGGACCGCTTAGCAAGGGTTTTATATGAGCCAACCGACATAAAAGAAAGATTAGAGCAATATGGTCTAGAGGATATTTTTGAGATTTCATATGATAAACCAAGGCATACTATCACCGTTAGTCTACAAAATGAAAATCCAAAACCTGCTAAAGGCGGCTCGATATTCCTGACGCCAAAGCATCTTCCAAAGGCATTTTTGGAGACCCCAGCAATCTTCCTTATGACATACGGATTGCTGGAGCTCCCGATAGCGGCTAACCTCTTAGGTATAGCAGGCGTTCCCTATGCGGTTAGTATTGGATACCTAGTTGCTCACGCTATAGGGGTGCTTCTTGACGCGCGCAGGGAAGGCCATAGCGGATGGAAAGAAGCCCTGCAAACACTTAATCCGTTTAACAGGCCGGAGGTGTATATATTAACAATCCTGACAGGTTTTATAGGATATATGGTAGTGGCATTCGGCTGGGTAAGCCCGATAACATTAAGCGCGATTGCCGTCCTGACAGGTATCCACTGGCTGATTAACAGGTATTTCTACCCCAAAGAGGTGCGCTCATTATTCGGCAGGCTGGTTGAGATAGAGGCAAGGCTAAAGAATGATATGACTGATGAGGCGCTTAGCCAGATATCCGATATATTTAACGACATAGGCAATGACAAGGTAAAGACAGAAACGCTGAAGAAACTCCTGATAACGCGTAGCGGCGCCCTAAATGAGACCTTTGAATCAACAAGCAAGATAATGGCATTGGCTTATATGCTTTATGAAAATAAAACAGATGAAGCTGCTGCATTTGCGCAACAGCACAATTTAGCAGGCCTTGCTGCACAAGATAGTATAAACTCTATAGTAGATGCTATAAGAGATGCATTGAAAGAAAAAACAGGCTTGGCTGCTGTATCATTGCAAGCTACTCCCGATACAACAACGGCTTCCACCACCATAACACTTAAGAATTTATTGACTGAACTCACCCAGAAGTAACCGTATCATTTTTTGTGTAACTATTTATAAAATAATATGTTATATAACAAGATGAGTCTAGGGTATCAGATTTAATTTTTCCTATACTTTTATTTTTAGAAAGGTCTGATTTTGTTTCTAACATTCAGAAAAACGGGGAAATTAATTAACGCTTCCCGGCAGAGCAACCACATAATAATGAATGTATTATGCTTACTTGTAAAATCAAACAAAATTTAGATAATTGATCCTTGTATTTTTATGGAGACAGGATATAATTATAGTATGAAAACCTTAATGGTTGTCAATTTTTTTTGGTACTTTATACTGATCTTTACAATTAATTTAAAAAGTTTTCGCGATTGCTTTGAAATTATAAAAATGCAAAATGATATATAAACCGCAGCAACGAGTAGAATTTTGATATATAAAAACTCGTAAGGGAAACCAAAATGGTAGACTGGCAGACAGGCGGTAAAAAAATGTGGATTAGACTAATAGCCTTGGTTATAGCCGAGGTTTTTTTATTTACATCGATAGACCTGCCGTTTAGTAATTCTAACGCATATGCGTCTCCCCAGGAAAAACTTGTTCCCCCCATGCTCACAGGCAAATCCAAGGCCGACTCCCAAAGAGCAAGAGAAAATGAAATTATAGAAGGTCTGCTTCCATATCTTTTGAGAGACTTGAGGCAGCTTTATCCGGACGAATCTGCCCAGCAGATAATGTTAAGGGTACATAAACAATATAGCGATAGGATTACATGGTTTTCGGTTATGGGAATGACTGAAGATAAACTGGGTCAGCCGGGGCATACCTATGCCTTTTCAATAGATAATAAAAAGGAGCCGGCACATTTTATAAGCGTTACCGTAACAGATGGTGCGACAAAACTCCAGCCTTTGGATAAGATAAGTTTTGTAGATGATATAAGAAATAACAGAATCCGCCCCATCTCATTCTCTAATTTACCGATAACTGTTGCAGAGGTATTTGAGGTTCAAGGGGCCGGAGAAGGCGGGGGAAAAGAATTAAATATTGTTAAACTAGACAGTACAGACTTACTGTCTAAGGCAGCGGGGCTTTCGGGCTTGCTAATTGGTTACAGCGCAGGAGAGGGTAATATTGTATGGCGCATAGTCCTTGGGCTCGATGGTGTTTTCCTGCCAGGCCCGGGCACTATTATAAAACTTTCTCAGATAAATGACCTGGCTCAGATACTCCAAGCCCTAAAGGGCGGAACTGGACTTCCACAGGCAGATTTAGAGTTAACCCCGGAGAGATTAAAGTTAATCCCTGCTATAACAGCTCCAGGCGCTCCTCAATTCCAATTAGTAAGAGCCGCAGCCACTAAAGAGGATGCCTCAATCACAGATAAACCCTTACGGGTATATGTCTCAGAAGTTAATGTTGCAAAAGAGCCAGATATAAAGACACATCCGCCTACGGGGCCTCCGACAGGCTCCCTTGGCTTGTCTGCCATTATTCATCAAGCACCTATCACAGTAACCGTTTCCCAAATAACACCCCCTACCACAAGTAAAGTCCAAGTAGCTAAAGTAGAACAACCTGTAACTCCGCCCGCCGAAGAAGAAACCGCTCAGACACAAGAATTAGCCGAGACAATAGCAAGCCTTCAAAGACAGCTTGACCTTGCAAACCTCCTTCTTTTTACTCCATATCCTTCCAAAATAATTTCTGCGCTTAGTGAAGCAATTAGGGTTGCAGAAGATGCGCTTAATAAACCAACACCTGATTTAGAGTCTCTAAGAGTGGCTGAGCTATACCTTAGTAGTGCTATAAATGAAGCCGTTATGACAGAGCCGATATCATACGTTTCTAGCTTACCGCAAGCCACAACACCACCCAGCGTAATTCCTCCGCCAACAGCAACCTCCGCCTCTGTTACGCCCGAGCTGCTACAGGTAGCAGTAATTGAACCAACCAAAGGTGCGGTTGTAATGCCAAGGGTAGGACAATTGGCTGTTAAATTAGCGGCACTTGAGCCAGCAGGCGCTGCGGGAGAAGTTATAGTTACGGGAACAACGAGCAGTGTTTCTTCAGCCGCACCATCAACAGCAGCGGTTCAGCCTCTAAGAGCGGAGAAAGAATTAAGGGTTTCTGCTCCTGCCGTACCGTCTTCTATCAGTCCAGCCACTCAAATATTAGAGATTGTGATAAGGGCGCGGGCGTTACTTACCAAAGCCAACAAAGAAAATGTTGTGAGCTTGTTAAAACAAACTGATATCCAAATATTAAAAGCCGCCCAGACAGAACTCGTAGATATAATAGGTATCCAACCGACAGAAATTATGGCAACAGATGCTATAAGAATTGTTAAATTTACGGGGGTTCAACTTTATTACCAAAACGGAATGCCATATCTGACAGAGGTTATTGGAAAACTGCAGATTTATGATGCCCAATTTGAGAAGTTGTTTAGACAGTTAGCGGCCATAAGAGCGAGCGAAACAGTAGAGATAAGAGGCGCGATAGAAAAAGTTCAATTGGCAAAATGGCAGTTTATAACAAAGGTTGTGCAGGAAGCGATTATTTTAAGAGAGCCAAGCGCGGCTATATCTACGGCACATATTTCCCCGGCAGTAACTTCAGCTGGCACTGCTGGGGCTAGTTTACCTTCAGTGCAAGGTCCAAAGGTAGTTGCTCTGGCAGAAAAACAATCTACAAGAGCTGTTGCAACTACAACAGGACAAGCAATGGCTACTACCGGCGTAACCAAACCTATAGTTGCTTCTGCTTCGCTTCCCACTGCGAGATCGACAACACTCGGACCGGCTGTGCGAACAGCTAAGGTAGCTAGTACATCTATCGCAATACCTGAAGTTGCGCCAACGATAGCACCTGCAGTCGTTCCGCAAGTTAAACCATCCAAAACTACAGCCACCGCTACTGCTGCCGCAGTTCAGCCAACCACCAAAGGTATTTTTATACCCGAGTCCATTAAAAGGATTATAGTTACAGTTTCCCTGCTGGGAGTTTTGATTTTACTGCAAAATATACTTCCTTTACCCGGATTAGACAAGCTTGGAATGGGTATAGGCAGTATGTTTGGAATGAAGAGTGGGATATTTGGCCTTGGTCTTCAGCCTTATATCATCGCTTCTTCCTTGGTTCAAGTAGGTGCCGCCTTTATCCCTGCCCTTAAGAAATATGCGGAACTCGGCAAAAGCGGACAGGCGAAACTGGCCGGGTACACTATGATACTTACGCCTATTATTGCGCTATTTTTAGGATTCTCTAATTTAGCTTCTATTGGTGGTATGTTTGCAATTGGTGGACTGACTATTTCAGGCCCGTTATTTTTAATATTAGCAGTTTTGGGTATGTCTCTTGGTTCGTTCTTGATAGCATTTGTCGGGGAAAGGATAACCAAGCATGGTTTGGGTCAGGGCACAACACTTATTATATTTACAAGTATATTAACCTCAATCCTTACCTCAGGGGCATCTGTTTTAAGCGGGGTTTCTGCGCTTCACATTTTCTCCATTTTAGCGCTAGGTGTAGTAGCAATTGTTTTACATGTCGTTACATTTAAGATACCACTTAAATTTGTAAGCAACATTAAAGAGGTAAAAGGGGAACTTCCTCTTAGAATGAACTACACAGGCACAAATGCCATTATGATAAGCTCTATGTTAGCGTCGCTTTTAGGCGCTGCTATGGGCGGTTGGCAGGGTATACTTATAAACAGCATAGCCATACTGGCTATGACAATTTTTACCACATACAGCACATTTACTCCTGATAAGTTGAGCAAAAACCTAAGTGCTCTCGGCGTCCAAGTGCCGGGAGTAGACGAGAGTAAATTAGGAAGTTATATATGGCGAAAAAGACTTTTATGGATAACGATACTGGGCGGCGTGGCTGTGGTGTTACTCGCTGGCTTACCAGGTCTTATATTAAACGGATTTAATCCCGCGCAGGCAGGTCCTGCAGGAATGGGTGCGATATTCGGAGGAAGTACGTTATTGTTGTTGGCGAATGCGCTGGTTGAGGTTTGGAATAATATAAGATATGCAGGGGCAAAGGGAGAAGCGCGAGGAGAGATTCAGCTGGCAGCAAAAGTCCAGAAGAAACCTATTATAAAAGTAGCAGGGTTTACCATTAAACAGATTTTGCCTTTTGGTATAACAGTTGCAAGTTTAGCAGGGATAGTTCTATTAAGTAATTATCTTGCCACAATAGGCGCTCTTATCGCGTTTATGTCAGGTATCTCTGTATTCGTTGTAATGGCGGCTATAATTAGTGCAATAGGTTATGGCGTGTATCTTATAAGAAAGCATCAAATAGATTTTAATAAGTCTGTGGAGTTTTTAGGTGAGCTTACAGCGGGCCCAGCGTTTTTAATAGAAAACAGGGTTAAAGATTTTATGAATGAAGCGGAGACTGCCGCTAACCTGCCAGAAAATAGCAGATTTATTGAACAGTATGTAGAAGCACATAGAGGCGTTGCCGAAGAGCTTATCTTAAGAGAGCGCGCCAAGACAGAGATTATGAGACAATATATCGTTAAAAAGACGCACGAACAGTTATTATCTGATAAAACCGCAAGCTATGAAGAGGCTGATGCGCATCTAGGGAAAATAAGGATAGATGCCATTGCCTTAGGCATTACCGCAATACAGTTATACAGGAGACGCGTTTCGGGTGAGACCAGGCTAGAGGCAGATAAGCTTACAGGCGCCAAAAGGATTATAAGGGAAAATCCCGTAGCCGATTTTACAATTCATAGAAATCAGATATTCGGCATATGGTTTTTGACTGAGATTAAACACTTTAGGGGCAGATTTATGACATATTTAGTAAGGATATTGAGTCCGTTCCTTCCTGAGGAGGCAATGGCAAAGATTAAGGGGTATGCCGTACAGGTTCCCACAGGTGAAGGTAAAAAGGAAATGGTTGGAATTGCCGCATATGTAATGTCAAGGGCGAACAAGGGAGTGCTTTTGGCAACGCATGCGCCGGACCTTGTATATGAACAGGCAGTGGATATGGGCGATATATTTGCCTCGTGGCTTGATACGTCAGTTGGCGCAGTAGGCATACCAAACGAACAGGGAGAACAGACGTATTATACCTTCAAATATGATTCAGATATGAATGAGGTAGAGGTAAGGCATGAAAAAGAGACGGCCAAATTTATACCTGCATATGCGTGCGGCGCTACATACGGCACGATGTCAGCATTTAACTTTCATAAACAGTTAGAAAGGATGGGTAGAGAAATTAGAAGAATTTATTCTGCCATACTAGATGAGATAGACGAGATTTTGCTTATGCAGGGCGTAAACCCTCACATCATATCTAAAGGCGATAAGGATCCGTTTGTAGAATTGGTTAATCAGCATATGGAAGACATTCTTAAGGTTATCTCCAGATTAGAAGCCGGAGAGCTTATATATGAACAAGGCCGGGTGCAGTTGGTTAATGCAGGACGCATAGAGGAGATTCTTAAGGATAAAGCGCACTCAAGAGAGGTAGCGGCAATATTTAACGACTATAGAATCGCAAGCTTTATAATAGGACGCCTGGTTAAGGAGTTAGCTGATAATCCGGATAATTACACCGTTGACGAAGAAACAAGAAGAGCAACATTAACAGATAATGCAAAGGAATATATCAAAGAGTTTCTCGGAATTCCCGATGATAAGAATCTAAATGAATGTCCGGCGCTTGCGCATTTTGTGTGGGCTGCAATGAACGTTCAATTTAACTGCAGAAGGACTACGAAAGAATTAAGCGATTTATTTATGGTTATCTCCCAATTAAGAAAGGGAGATGTTAGATTTGACGCGGCTTCTGGAAAGGCGAGTTTTGCTGATCAGGGAATTATAGAGAAGATACTACGAGACGAGGAGCGCGTAATGGCTGTATCCAGCGTACTTAGCGATCCGACACGCCACATAATAGGTTATTTAATAGGAGAGATGCGGAAAGATAAAACCAATTTTGTTCTTAAAGATGGAAAACCAGCGTTAAGCGATAAAGGAAGTAGATATATAAAAGAATTCCTTGGAATTCCCGAAGAAGCAAATCTTAAAGATTATCCCAGTCTTTCAAGCTTGATAGAAAAAGCATCTGATTTTAGCGCTAAGCCGAATGTTTCTATAGAATATGGTCTGGTTGAGATTAAGGATGATAAGAGTAATATAATAGGTTATGACGTAGTAGGTTATAACTCATCAACAGGCCAGTGGATGATAGGCCAGACCTATACCGACATACATCAGGCTATGGTTATTAAGGAGTTGTTTGCTGAGGTAAATAAGGGCGTAAGAGGCAAGATACGCTTTGTGGCAGAAAATGAGGCTATAAGCCAGCAGATGAACCAGTTATTCCTTAAGGATTGTTATCATGAGGCGGGAACATCGGCGACTTTAGAAAGAGAGGCTGTAAGGAGAGAATGGGAGACTTTAGGCCTTTTGGTCAGGAGTCTTTCTAAGGATAGGGCACCTGCCGTTGTAAATTTAGGGGTTGATGTATATTTGACTCGCGAAGAAAAGGCCCAGCCTATTACTAGGACAATAGCCGATAACGGTCAAAGAATTTCCGGAACCCTCATAGGTGTTTTTACGGACCAGGGGGTTAATTGGGCAAGATATACTCTTGCGCGCCAGTTGCGCGAAGAGGGTTTTGAGGTTTATATAATTGACCAGCATACAACACCGGAAGAGATTAAGATGGCTAAGGGAAAGGCTAAGGATTTAAAACATAATCCAGACCCAAAATGTATTTTCATCATGAACCCAAGAGGAAACCGCGGGGTCAACCTGGCCGGTACTGTCCCGGATCTGCTATGTATAGCAGCAGAGATACCCGACACTAAAGACGCCCTTATACAGTTACTCGGCCGTATCGGAAGGCAGGGCGTCCAATGTTTTGTAAAGGAGATATATTCCCTTAGCGATAGTGATTTGTTCAAGGAGCATAACAGAGACCTGTATAATAAATTTGTTAAAAGCGGCATGACAGGAGAGATTACAGGCAGGAGAAGGGATAGCGTTCTAAAAGGTATAGAGAGTGCGCAGGAGATAATGGCATTAAGGCAGTCCGGCTCGCGTATAGACCTCGGCAGGTTCTATGGGTTGGTTCATGAGACATCCCAGAGAAGATTCGCCATGGAGGAGGGTATAGGAAGGCGTTCTACAGGGGATTTGAGGAAATATATATTAGGTTTAATTGAAGAGGATATGAAGCCCGAGGTTAAGCTTAATATTTTAATTCTCTTAAGCCTCCTCAGCGAGGAAACAAAAGGGGCTGTTGTAAGTATTATAGATGAAGCGATTATGAACGAGTGGAGTAAATATCTTTCAGGAATCCAAGACCTGATGAAAAAGATTCAACTTGCCCAGTTTAAAGGAAAAGATCCCTTTGGAGAGTTTGCTCTTGGAGCTGCGAGATTAAGAGATAGTTTTAAAAGAGAGGCTGCCCGCAATATTGTAATGGCTTTAGCAAGCGTACATCCAAAAACCCTTTTAGAGATAAAACAGAGATTAGATGAAGAAAAGAGGATAGAGAGGGAAGCGGCTGCCTATTTTGGGGAAAGGCAGGTTGCATCTGAAGGAATAACTTTTGCGCTTGAGCCTGCTATAACAGAGGAAAGAGTATTTAGTGCCGCCGGCATCCTTAAGGATTTAACATCTCTAGCGCTTGATAAATCAAGGGCACCACAGACAGGGATGCTCCATATTAAAGTGGGCGATGCAGAATTTATCCAGATAGGAGGGCACCTGCAGCATGGTGCAAATGCACCTGTTGAGGTAGTCTCATATGGACAAAACGGCGATACAACAAGGCCTGTTATAATAGTAAAGCTGAATCGTCCGGAAGATGTGGATAGAAAATTTTTAGAAGATTTTCTGATTCCCGATTTACGTATGAAAATTTCTCCTAATGCAAGGGTTATATTTGTGTATTCCGGAAGCGAGAAGGAATTTAAGGCAAAGAGATATGAGATAGCGAGGGTTTATTCGCTGGTAAACTCTATCTCCAAAAAACATACAAAACAGGCAATCACCGGTTATATATGGGACAAAACAAATGAATCTCCAGCGCTTGAGCAGATAACGCCTTATGTTATTCCTGTTTTCGATAAACTTGCCCACTGGCTGTCAAGGCTTAAGACACGAGCTCCAACGAGAGAACAGCTTAAATATAATTTTGTTCAGGTTTTAAAGTCTATTAATAGGGAAAACATAAAAGAATTAATTACAAATATCACGACTTTCAGATGGCAGGATATAAATTCTCAGAGTTTATTTAAAGTCTTTGCTCCCTCCTTAATGGTTTTAGGTGCAGTATTGCTCCCGTTAAAAGTATGGCTCTCGGGAGCTGGTATATCCGGGATAGAGGCCTTAATTACACCCAAACCTGTCTTGACTCAACAGGCACAATATGCAGGGCAGAGTGCAGGGTTAAGCCCTGATGAAAGAAATGAGATTGCACAGGTTCCCGTAGGGCAGCAGGTTGCTCAAGAATCCGCAGTACCTCAAGCGGTTGTCAGGGCAGAGCAAGCGCCTGCTGTAGCGCCTCAAGAAACAACCGCTGAACAGGCTAAGCCCAGCATATTCCAGCAAGCTTGGGCTGGCATAACAGGTCTATTCGCTTTTACAAAGCAACCCACTCAAAGAACTCAAGAAACTCAATATACTCAAATTGGTTTACCCAGCGCGCCTTATCAAGAGGTTACAGTCGGCTCACCACCTCCACCACCTCCGGAAAAACTAAATCCATTCCAGCAGTTCTGGTCTTTTGTGACAACCTCTTTTAGCACTAATACTAATATTGCTTCTGCCTACACAGGCGTACCTCAGGTTGAAACATATACGCGTGATTTGTTACCATGGGTCATATTTTTTGGCATATTTGGTAGCATTCTTGGTGTAAGAAAAAGAGATTTAATTGGAAATTTCCTGCGCAATGGATTAACCAATATTCCTGGCTTTATCAAGATAGCAGTCCCTGTCCTTATAGTTATGTTTTTATTATCAAATTCTACGCCAACACAATCAGTAATTGCACCGCCCCCAGCCAAAGAAACAGTTGTGCCTGTTATTATACCTACTGTAGAGCCCATAAAAAATATGGCGGAACTGCCCGCTAAGATTGATGAATTTTACACTTCCACTGAGATTTCAAATTTATTACTTCCGCCCGCACTAATATCTCTACAAAATGTAGGTAATTTCTTAAAAGTGCTCGGAGGTACTTCTCTAAAAACTCCAGAGGAAATAGTTGCCCTTAAGCAGGCGCAATATCAGAGAGCCACAGGAAAGACAATGAGTGAAAGTAACCGAAGCCTTCTACTTGAGTTTGAAAGTAAGAGGAACGACCCAGCTTCTTCGCCCGAGGAGGTATTTCAGCTATACAGTAGAATCGCAGGGAATCCAGAAATTGTATTTGACTATGGAAGCAGTATGGCTATTTGGGTCGAATTTAGAGAGAGTTTAAACTCGCCGGATAGTGCGAAGATAAAAGTTCTTTTAAATTCAATTTTATCCATTCCTCAGTTAAGGGATTTTATAAATAAGAAAGACCCAGCCCTTATCAAAGATTTAGAGCTTGCCCAGAGGGTTCTTTCGGGAGAGGTAAAACTTACCCCTGAGGTATGTGAGGTATTAGAGCAACTCGGCGCTAAGCTCACCGATTTAGGGAGAGATAAAGATAATCATGAAGAATTACTCAGAATTGATAATGAATTAAATCAGGTTATTCTGGATACTTCAAACCAACTGTTAAGCAATATATCTGAGGAAGAGTTGGAGAATTGGTTTAAGGAGAGAGGAATTACTATTTTGTGGGATGTAAAGGAAGAAGAAAAGCAATTCAGTAAACTTTATTTAGCTACATTAATATCACTTTTCTCCCTGTCACAGATTCCGCCAGAGAGATACAGGGACTTGAATATAAGGATTTCTAATGATAGCTTTGCCTACAACTTTAAGACCGATACCATGGAATTTAACTTTCAAGATACATTTGAAGGCTGGTATCCGATAAGAAGCGGTTTAATTGATTCAAGGACCACATTAGTTCATGAGATTTCTCATCGCTGGGACCTTAAATATCTGTCTGAAGACCTAAGAGCCCAGTTTTATAATATCAGCTGGGACTTTGAGCAGGTAAAGCAAAGACAAAGAGAAAGGGATGAAGCAACTGAGAAAGGGGAGAGGGTTATAATTTTGGACAGCACGAGAGAAGACGCGAATTTAGACAGGGATTTTCTGTGGGGGCACATTGTTCAAGGAGAACTTTCAAGTGGGATGGCAGTTGAAGACATAGCAAGAACAGTACAGGTCTTATATACAAATCCCTCTTTTGCTGTTAATAATGCTATTGATAACATAACTGAGTATGGAGACCCTGATTTAGCCCAGAAGATATTTTTCGCTTATGGGTTTTATGGGAGTGTCTCCAACAATGAAATATGGATAATACGCAGTGATGGCGCACCAGTTAATGAGGATGATGGCGTATATGTTTTTAAGCGAGATGGCAAGGTGTTTGAGGTAAAGATTGAAAATGGCGTAGCTGCAAAACCGCGCGAATTACCCGCTGATTTTAACCCAAATCCTTTCATACAGAAGTTATTTTCTCAAGCAACACCTCCAAAGCAATTTAGTCTATTGGATGTTATCACGGTCCGTGGCGCCTCTGCGTATACAGGCACAGGGCAGACAGGAATATTTACGCCTGATGTTCTTGGGTTAGTTGTATTCTTAGGTATATTTGGCGGTATTATTGGCATAAGAAAAAGAGATTTAATTTTTGATTTTCTACGTCGTGGCTTATCTAATATTCCACGTATCTCGCCACGTCTTGTTATAACTATGCTGGTTCTGTTGCTTGTAGCTACCTCTTGTGCACCGGCACCAACCGGGGGAAATCCTCGGTCAATAGCAACTTTGGCTCCCCCATATGAAGTAACCGAGACATTAATACCACCTGTTAAAGCTACACCACTTCCAACCGCTACACCTTATGCAACAGTAGGGGATTATTTATCCAAAAAAGGTTTACCCGGCACTGTTTCTGAAGCTGAACTATCAAGATTTACGAGCCAGTTATTTGAAAAGCTTCTTGAGGATATGTATAAGGAAGGAACGCTTCCAAAAGTAGCAGGTTACGAAAAGGTATATACAGAGTTTATTCAGACATTGCGTAAACCCGGCGCTGTTAAGGTTTCTCCAGATACAAATGTTTTCTATTATATTAACCTTCACTCAGAATTACTTAGTAACGGTGTAATAGCGACAGATATACTTGTAAATAGAGGTATTATCAGTCCCGATTTTCCGCTTGATTTATTAAAGGATACCTTAAGACATGAATTTGTGCATTTTGTAAATAAAGACCTTACAAGAACCAAACTTGTGCTTAATGAAAGACTGAGAGAAGCTCTTATAAAGGCATACTCATTGCCGATACCTCAGGATAAAGATAAGGACCCGGACGATAGAGGAATGTATTTATATAATAATTTTATTGAGGTACTCAAAAAGGACCAGAATCTGAGAGAAGATATAAAACGCCTGATAGCGGTATTTGTAGAAGACGAATACCTTGCATATGTTCAGGAGGCAAAATATACGAAAGTGTTGAGTAGTTTGCATCCAGAGTTGCGTATGCACGGTTTCTTTAATCCTGATGGCACAGTAAGGGATGAGATGGGTTTAAGGCTATGGATACTTGAGAGAACCATCCCGTCTATAAATCCGCACCTTCATCAGTTAGCAAATGAGATAGAAAGAATAGAAGGCAGGGCAGATTACTATCCAGTTCCTGCTGGCGAGAAGCCTTACCGAAGATATAGCTTTAGAGCAGCCCATCCCCTAACAGGAAAAGAAGTAATTATTTCTTACCCTCTTATTATACCAAAGGTTCTAATCAAGGAAGAAGTAGGCGGTGTTAAAACAGCACTTGGTCTTCCAGAGGAGATATTCGGAGAGGTTGCTCCATATTTTAGAAGAGAACAATTAAGAGGAAACTATTTTGAATATCTTAAGAATAAGACTTATAAGGATTACAGAATTCTAGCTCCAAAACCAACCTCTATGTTACCACAGGATACCCTTATTAGCTTTGCCGGAGATTTAGTTACAGGCTTCCTTACGGCTAATGCCGTCCAGGCCGCAGGCCCAACACTGACCTCGACTAAAGCAGAAGTTGATATTCCAGGCCTCTTGCTTGTAGGCGGTGCCTCCTTGTTAATAGCCATATTTGCAGTTGCAGTAGCAAGGCCCTTGGGCGGTATGTTTAAGTTTGTATTCAATCCCCTGCCGTTATTGGTTATCTTAGCAGGAATCCTGCTTGCATATTTAGCGTCTACCGCTACTGTTTATCCTGCAACCCTTACCCCGGAGCAGGCAGATAAAGCCGCAACGGTAATTGAAGAAGTATTAAGAGCCCCCACGCCTCCGGGCGCCCCGCAGAAAGACCCGAATAATGAGAAATTCCTCAAATGGCTTGCAGAGCAGTTAAAGAACTGGGCAGCCCATCCGGAAAGGGGACTTCCGCCTATAGGGGGTGGCCTTATACAGAAACTGGCAAGCCAGAATGAGCAGGCAAGAAAACTGCTTGAGGATATTGTGTCCGGAAAGGTAAGGATAATAGTTGATATTAGTTCTGGCGCATCAGTTGAGAAGGCGGGCTTACATCTTAGGTCTATGGCTGAATATGCCTTAAGAAATGGTGGTATAGTTGATGGCCAGCGTGTCATATTCTTAGGGATTGAGCCAAAGACAGGCCTGTTTGACGCAGCAGTAAGGCAATTGGCTAATACTGATAATGTAATCTTAATTCAGAGCGGGCTTGGCAAGCTTCCGCAGGAATTTAAAGGAATAGTATTACCTGACCTTAAATTCTGGAGAGTAATTGTTACTGCGCCTGAGCCTGATATGCTGGCAAAGGATTTTGGATTACTTACAGACGCAGCAAGATTAGCGCAGGACAAGGTAATAGTAGTTACCGAATTTATGCCCACGATGAAAGCGCCTGTGCCAGGAGGGCTTGAAAGCACTCCTTGGTTAGATGCCCTTAAACAGACTTTATCAGCCTGGCAGTATAATCCTGTCAGAGTAACATCGGATAAAGTGCCTGCATTTATAAATTCAGATACATTTAGATGGTTACAGTTAGGCAAGAGCCAGGTTGAGGGGCTTCGCTGGGGAGGAGATTACTGGTATCATGAATTTATGAGAAATGGCGCACCTTCAATTATAATCCTGCCATTTATTCTTGAGAGCCTCAAGGAACAGCCGGTTGTTCCAGCCACTCCATCTATTCCTACCCCTGTTTCAGGCATGCCTGGCATATTATCGGGCGTAGGTATGGCATTATCCTTTGCATTATTGGGCGGGGTAATGAGCGTTGTATTTATAAAATCTCCGAGGCGTGCAAGAAAGTTTATTATAGCCTTAGCAGGTGCGTTTACGTTAGCTATGCTCTCAGGCGCTCTGATGCCTACCTATGCGGCAGAAAGACAATTGGGCTTAGGCGTAGTTACTTATAAAGAGAGCGGCCTTGGAGACTATGTTAACAGGTTAAATGCAGATATAGGGGTAAAGGCATTAGACCAGGTTGAGATTTTACCCAATACCCTATTTTCTTTTGACTCTTACGTTCAAGGATACATATCTGAGGGCCATCCCCTTAAGGGCGATAAAGAGAAATTTGGCGCAGGGCTTTGCGATGTAGCAACAGCCCTCAGGCGTTCAATAGAAAACAGTTATGGGCCTCCTGTTATCGTAGAACTTGGAGAAGATGATGTTAGTTCAGTTGCCTCCATTGAATTCCCTCAAAGGCTGGCTAATGCGACTGTAATCGGTTTTAAACTACCGCGATACGCGGCGATAAATCAGGAACAGGCAAATGCATTACTGAGCAGGGTATTAGAAACTTATCCAAATGTAAAGATTGCGTATATATATACCTCTCACGGTGAGGAATTTTATAACGGAGAGGGCGCTTCCGTATTTTTCTATGAGAATTTAACAGCGAGTTCACCGCGCCAGGATATCTGGCTCTTAACACAAGAGCCATACCTGATTGATACTAATAGCCCGGATGATACCTTGCAGGAATTAAACATAAGTTTAATTTCTAAGGCAGCGACAACAACCGAAGACGCGCTTGCCGAGGAAGAGCAATTCACCTTATCAACCCTCCTATCTTATCTGACCACCTCGGAGATTAGAGCCCAGGGAGCAGGCGATATAATAACAGCAATTTTAGCCATAATCATTATGGCTGTGTTAGGCAGGGGAAGAATTCCTAAATTTATTAACGCAATACCCGCACCTTCCGGCAGAGGACGGTTTAATTTACGCTTACCTTCATTGCTAAGGGTTATTGTTTTAGCAGGTTTTGCTCTGGCATTAGCCGCCTGCGCAACTGCGACGCCACAGCCAACCCCGACACCAATAAGCCAGGCGGATATACCGTCCTATACCGAACGCGTACTTTCCCAGATTGATGAGGGAAAATATCCTTTACTGCGGGCAGAGCTTAAGAGAGTAGGCGTAATCAATAACCAGATAGAATATCCGGTAATGGTTGAATATGGCTTAAGCGCTGACGGCAAAACAGCCACTATTAAGAGCGTTACGATAAATCCCGAGCTTTTCCTTAATATGCCGGCAAATATAAGGGAAAGCTATCTTCTGCACGAGGAAGAACATTTAAGCCCCGCGAGCCTTGATTTGGCTCGGGCTATTCAAATATTGAATAAACATTTCTTCGGCGGCATAGATTTATCCAAATCAGAAAAGGAAATAATGGAGGAATTAAACCGAAGAATCGTAAACGACCCCAAAGAAAGAGAATTATTCAAGCATTACGTTGCCCTGCGCGTCCAATATGAATATCTAGGCAACAGGAAGCAGTTTGATTACATACTTAATAATCGGATAGATATAAATAATCTGATAAGCAAAGAACAAAACCCCGGCGTTAAAGCGGTCTTGGGCAATATAAATGAATTTATGCAGGTAGCCCAAATTGACAAGCCGCAAGCTCAGATAAACGAGAGAATCTTTAAAATAGCGATACTCAGAAACCCAATATGGAATGACCCACGGCTAATTTATGATTTTACCCTGGCTATTGAGCAGATAGAGCATCCCGAGCTTAAGTTAGTACAATCCGGCGGCAGATGGCAGATGAGCCCGGCTTATATAGGCACTGACGGACTTCCCACTCTGCCGATATGGGATTATCTCACCATACCTGATTATTATTCGCCCGATATCATAAATACTCTCCAGCAGTCTGCAGTTGGCGTGCCCCACCTTGCAAGGCCCGTTTCGCCCGCTCTGACACAGCCCCTGACTGCAGGCCAGACAGGCATATGGGCAGTTATTATAGGTATATTATTTAGTATCTTATTTATAAACAATCCTATTACAAGAAGATTCAAATTAACTTGGTTAAAGCGCATTGCTATTTTAGGAGGTCTTCTCATTCTATTGACCGCCTGCTCAAGGCCACAGGCTTTACCAACTGCAACACCTACTATGACACAAACCGCAACCTATACCCAGACGTCCACAGCCACGTATACTTCAACGCCGACACAAACATTCACACCGACATCAACTTCTACACCGACAGAAACGCCGACATCTACGCCGACCGAGACGCCGACCCAAACGCCAACTTTGACGCCTACAGCAACACCTTTACCTCTCCAGAATTTTTTAGCTGGTGGAACTAACATTGGAAGCTGGTTGATATTTTTCATAGGATTTGGCGTATTATCATTTGGCGTTATAGTCCTATTACATAAAACAATTAACCTCAATAGCATTGGGCTTACATTAGGAGGTTTAATAGTTGTAGCGCTTGGAGCTGTTGGTTTGTATTACAGCTCTCAAGTACAAAATTTCGCTAAGCCGGCAACTGCTATCCAAAAGGCAATAGACTCTACAACGCTTTTTCTTGTCAGGGCAGGCGTCTTTTTAACAGGAATAGAAATAATGTATTTATCAGCTCTGGTTATCTCTTTCATCTTAAGTAAGATTAAAATATTAGGACCATTCGCGAAGGTTTTCAGCTTGATAGGTAAGATATTGAAAATACCGCTAAAAGAACTGTTAAAAAAACCGGTACTAGGACTAATAACTCTCGCGATAATTATTCTCCCATTTCTTATGCGCCTTATTCCTTTGCCAACCTCTTATGCTATTCAGCAAGGAGACTTTCAACTGATAGAAACATTACTTTATCTCAGGCATCCGATAACAGTAACTGACAAAGATGCACTTATACAAATAATAGGCAAATTATATGATGAGGGCAACGGCATCACGCGATTTTATGTTGCAGACCCTTCAACAGGAGATTTAAAAAGCGTTGACGCGTACTATCTGCTGGCATATCCCGAATCAATTAATTTTACTCTAACCCGTGAAAAGGACAAGGACGGCTATTACATAAAGATACAGGAAAATAAGATACAAGAAATTACTCCTACTCCTCAAGGTTCTATCCCGGGTGCACCACACCTTGCAAGACCCACTATGCCAGAGAGCCAGGTTGCTGTCTCGGGGGTGAATACCCTGTCCACATTTATTATAGGTATATTATCCCTTATCTTATTCACAAACAATCCTATTACAAGAAGATTCAAATTAACTTGGTTAAAGCGCATTGCTATTTTAGGAGGCATTCTCATTCTGTTGACCGCCTGTGCAACTGTGACTCCAGTGCCTCAGGAGGCGACAATACAGCCCGGAAGCCTTGAAGAACTGCAAGTGAGAATAATAGAAAACAGGCTGATTAATGAACTCTTATTCAATTATGAAAACCAGGAGGCAATAATACAGGTATCCCGGGAATATGAAGTTGACCCGCGATTGTTAACCTCTGTTGTTATGATGGAGATTGCAAGCCGCGATCCAAGTGAAGATTTATGGGATAATTTAAAAGATGAAGCCAGGGAAATATTAAACAGAGACCTTGAGGCTACCTCTTTCGGTATAGGACAGATACGAATTGACACAGCGCGCGATATGCTCGGCTACCTAAAGGCAGAGAACAAGCTCGGCGATTTGGAACTCGGCTACCTGATACAGGAATCATTTTCGGATGAGAATATAGAGAAAATCCTTGAAAACGACCATGACAATATCTACATAGCAGGAAGGTATGTAAGATGGATTATAGATACATTAGAAGGCGCGGGCATAGAGGCAGATATTTACACCGTAGGATTCGGCTATAATGGTATCGGTCGGATAACAAACTTTGATGAATTTGAGCCGGAAGTGCAGCAGGCGATAAGTGACTACAGGGCCGAACACACAGAAATATTCAAGCTGGTATATAATGCCACATACTACGAGTCATTGCTGAAGATTAACTATCTGCCTTCATGGTCGTCATATCTTCTGGGAGCGCCTTCTAGCGCAGGAGAATTTATCAATGGTTTCTATGATGCCGATTCAGTCGGTTTTAAGAGCTACTGGGCGGTTTATGACGGCGTATATACAAAACCGCATAACATCCTTCCTGAATTTAGCGGTTTATACAATGCCTCCGTATTCGGCGAGGTGCGCTCAGGAGCCATTAACCTTCCTGACGGCAGGGTTCTTCAGATGTACGAAAACAGCATCCTTGAGCTTACCTCCAATGGCATAGTCAAGCAGTATCCGTATGCGGCGTATATTTTGCAGGGGATGCGCTCGGGATTCGACCAGGATTTCATAAATCATCTATCGGCATCGCCCAATGTGCCGGGGAAATTCTCTAATTTTATAGCCTCAAATAATATCGGGGCACAGCTGGGCTCGCTTCTTACTGACGCATTTGACATGAAAAACTTCCCAATTGACGGCGGTGAAAAATCCGTCAGGATACAATTCTTTGAAGGAGGCGTGCTCATAGCGGAGAAAAATTTGCTTGGAATTCCCGGGGACGTAAGGCTTGCCACGGTAGATTCGGTAGTCAGATATCTTGAGTCAGTGCACTCCTACGCATATGATATGCCGCCTTACGATCCTCTCTTAAAACCGCAGCCGGCTCCAACATCAACCCCGCTTCCAACGCCTGAGCTTGGGTCGTATATTGTGCTTTATTCGGTTGGCCAGACAATAGAGGTGACTACAAAGCAAGCCATCATTGATGTTATTATGGCCACTAACCAGCGGAGGATAGCTCATCAAGAAGAGTCCATTCAGTATTTCTATCCCGAGACCCAGTGGACAGGCGAACCCTATGCCCATTATCTCGGGGATGTAACCAGAGAGAGCCTTGTCGAGCTTCTTAAGGATTTCCCTGACTCGGGATTTATTATGCGCCTTACACTCCAGCAGGGTGACGTCGCCCCGTTTATCAGGATAACCGAGATTGAAACAACAGGTGCTGTTTCGCCCGCAAAACAATTCAGCCTGCTTGATTATTTATCAGTAGGCACTGCACAGGCAAGAACGCCTGGTGTCCTACCTACCCTAACATCTACATTTGACTGGCTGGGCTTGGGATTATTGGGATTATCGTTAGCCCTTGCATTCGGCATAGTAAGACTTGCCCACCTACGCGGTGGGACAGGGCGGCTTAGTCGAAATATTTTATTGTGGGCGGGAGTTGCTTTGGTAGTTAGTATTGCCTTAGCCAGCGGTATCTTTTGGTATTTTACACAGGATATGTCCTTTAAAGATTGGACAGCGGGCACGGCTTACTTTCACGAGCAACAAACTAAACTTATAGAGCCTATAATTAATACAGAAGATGTTCCGTTAAGAGACACTGGTTTCAATTTTCAAGAACTTGATTTGATATGGCATCGGTCAATAGATAGTTTAATCTTAGATCCTAATAGACCCGAGGAGTCCAATCTTTCGATGCGGAAGCTTAATTTTATCCTGTATGAGAGGTTTTCCATAGGTTACTACCCAAGTTGGTGGCAAATCTATGAAATTCGCAGGAATTTTGTTGCGCAGAATTTTGATGAAATTATAGCTCTCATTGAAAAACTTAATCCATCCGATTATTCAGATTTTGCAACTCAGTGGCAAGCAGTACGCTTGAGAAATACCCTGATACGGCTTGTTTGCGATGGAATAGTAAGAGGATTTCCATCAATTGATTACAATAAATTGGACATAGTAAAACCAATTTTGCTTAATGATGAATTAATTGTTAAATTTGGTTGGAATTATGCGGGAAGCAATTTAATGGATTTATTTTTAGATAAGAAAAATGACCTACCTCCTCTGATTCCCCCTGTCATTAATGAAGCACAAGCAGAGAGAACTCTTGATTTATTTACTAAATTACTCGAGTCTTATAATAACACCGATTATAGCACGCTAAGCGAAAGTGATTCTAATCTGCTCTATTTCTATGAACGCAACGAGGTAACAGGTATTGCTATGCAGGAACCACTTAAATTTGAAGCATGGAGAGAATTAGCACAGTCTCTGAAGTACCTTTCTGATTATGCTCCTACTCAGCGTATCCGTGAACGCGCAAACAACTTACTTTCTCGTATTCCGTTAGAAATTGTTAATGACCCTCGCATTGAAATAGCAAATAGGGAATATGGAGATGGGACGCACTATCTTACGCGTGAATCATATCAAACTGCGGTAACTTACTATGAAAACCAGATGGGTTTGAAGGGAATACGTCAAATCCCGATTTGGGATGTTAACGCGGTAGCCTATGTTAGAAGAGAAGTAACACCTAAGATGTTAGAATATTTTGCTGAAAGCTCTCAAGCCCACGATGTGCCTGTAGATTTTCCCATAATTATGTGGTTACGAGATGATATGTTCCAAGCTAGAATGCCGCTATATACAATTGGAACTGGATTAGCTCACATTAAGACATTTTTTAATTATGATGGTGTTGGCGGTCGTATCGCAGATACTCTACTTAGAGTACTTCCGGATTGGTTTTTGAATAAAGCTCTAGAGGATAGACCTGCAAAAGCTATTTTAGGGCTTATCTTTAATTCAGCTGGTTCGTTGACAATGCAGGTGCGCGTAGATAGACCACAGAATACTGATGATTTAGGTATACGCTCAGATGGTTTATGGGAGCGTTTGGTTAAAAAGGGTTATGTAAGTGACCCCGCAACCCTTTCTAACAGAGAAGTTACATGGCTTTTGTTAACTGATCAGCGGCTTGCGATTGAAGCGGGAACAGCGATGTTATCAAGAAAATTCCAAGACCCAAAAACTGGAGATTCCTTTAGACAAGATTATTATAATTATCAACGCTTGTTACCGGAAGGTTTTGACCGTCGAAGTCTTATAAGAGGGTGGTTTGCCCCAAATTTTTATAGTATATTTGGACCTAATCTGGGATTTGAACTTTATGGTGGTTATCTTACAAATGGCATTGCTATAGGAGAAGACTACTTTTTCGACCTTTACCTCGTCCTGTTAGAATCTGGTGTCTTGGATTCACTCTATGGCGAACCTGTCCCTGCGATTATAGTGGGAATCTCAAAGTTAGAAGAGTTAAAACAGGTGGGCAGATGGGCTAATGGTAGAGATGCAGGGAAGGACCCATATATCCAAGAGGCAGCACTGCGCACTCTTAGGGAAATAGCTCAAGATACAGAACATCCAGAGATGGCTATTGAGGCTCAGAGGATACTCGGCATACTTGAACAAAAGAGCGCCCTCGCAGGCATAAAGACACAAGGCGTAAGCAATATCTGGCAGGGTTTGGCTATGGTATTGAGTTTTGGTTTAATTGGAGGGGTGTTTGGAGGAGTCTTTACGCCCATAAAAAGATTAAGAGACAGGTTGCAGGGAAGGGTTAAGTCAAGGACACTCGCCAATATATTAACAGGAGTTGTATTGGTTCTCGGGCTAGGCCTGATAATCGGATCCGGTTATGGAATAGCTTTATTGATTAACTATCTTACACCATTTAATGTCCAGACACAATATCTCACAATTACCGATGCCTCTTATAAAACTACAGACCAATCGCGTATCGGCGAGGTGCTTGGCTTTTCTAACGATATGCCTGTAATCTCGCCTATCCAAGGGCTAGACGTAAATGTTGACCTAAAAAGCAGTGTAATAGACGCCAACATATTAAACTTTACTATCAGCCCAAGAGAGGGCGAGACCTTAGAAGGTATAGAGGGCTTTGTAATTATAGTTATAAAGGATAACAGAGGCAACGAATGGCATAAGCCAGTAGTTATTCAACCCAATCAGAGCGAGTACTCAGTAGTTATACCCCCAGATAACAACATAGAATCCATAACATTTAGTTCTCATATATTGGATGATAAAAGGGTAAACATATCCAATATAGCGCTTACCAATGGCATGAATGTGCCGGTAATCATGAGCAATGGAACCATTAAAGCAGTGCCCGCCCACATAGACTCAGCCAAGCATAACCTCATAGTTAATAGCGATAATGAAATTATATTCACAGGCGATGATATCCTTACCCTGACATTCGATAAGCCAATTAAGGGAAATACGATGCAGTTTATAGCAAGTACGAGGGAAGAAGAAAGCGCTATAAGCGTTGAATTGACATATGGTGAGTGGGGAGAAGTCAAATCATTCTTCATCTCCGGCGAGCCCACCATTTACACACTTAATATTGATCCCACAAGAAAGCTTACGCAGGTAAGGATTTACGGTATGCAGGGCACAAGACTGAATTTTATACCCTCTGTGCCAACAGCTGTGCCTACGCTACCCCCGCCCTCAGAAATTCCATCTTCCCCAACCGCCGCTATAATACCGTCCGGAACGCCAACTCCTGATTATATGTTTGCAAGGGATTATACGTGGGATGAGTTATTGAACGACCCAGAAAGGCTTGATGAGTTTGTCAATGAGGTTTTACGCTGGGAGTCAAGATTTCATCAGCCGGGCGTTGGCTACAATGCCCAAAGCGGTATTACCTATGATGGATATGCGATTAATTATACTACTGGAGAACTATTAGGCACGCCGCGCAATTGGACCGCAGCATCCAAGGAATCATTGCAGGTCACTATTTTAGCTTTAGCCATCGCCGGGAATGAAAGGGCGCAGTTCTTCCTCTCTCCCGATGATCCCTCCAAGGCAAGAGCTATTGCTATTGACATTCTTACAAGAAAGATAGCAAGTTATGAGAAATTTAACAAAGAATATCCCGGCTTCGGTGGATTCATACCGTGGGTCATAGTAAGCGATGAAGGCATAAAACCAACAAGTGATTGGCAGGACCGCGTGCCAGGCCTTGATAATGGCCAACTTGCATGGTCATTAGTGCTTGCCGATTATGCTTTAGAGAAGCAGGGCTATAGGGAATTAGCGCAGCATTACCGCGACTACTGGCAGATGCTTGCCAAGAATTCTGTGCCGATGTTCTATGATGTCCAGACAGGAAAAGTGAGAGCCGAAGTAAAGATTGGTGATACAAAAGGCGAGGTTGTATCCTTAAACTACTCCAATAATGCCCCCGGATATTTCTTGGATGACCCCTACGAGGGTGAGCTCATGGTGATGTTTACGAGCCTTTTTGGAGAGTGGGATGATCCTCTTGCAGTAGAGCGCATCTGGGAAGATAAACATATGGAAAGCGATGCGTTCCGCACAGCAGACGGCCAGACTATTACAGTAAAACAAGGTTACTGGTTCTCATCACATGAGGAATGGGCATGGTTTGTCCTGCCATATCGCGATGACCAGTTGGCATGGCAGATTTTCTACAATGGACAGGTAGCCAGAACCTGGTATTCCTCAGATAATTCGATACCAGGGCTTCTTGCTTCAGTCAATCCGCCCGTGAGCCCGAGCGGGGAATCATTAGATTATCTGCAGTATCTAAGCGCGATTGGAATTCCTAAAATAGGAAGTCAACCAGTACAATACGGAGATGTTATCGCTCCCTATGCAAGTTTCCCTGTGATTTTGGCAGAGCAATCAGTGGGTAGCGTGTGGCTTCAGACTATGCTCTCGGGATACGGGATGCAGGGGCCCTATGGTTCTACAGAAGCTATTACTACAGATGGCCAATATATTGCACCATTGCTTACATGGGATGGGAAAAATACCACGGTTATTGCATTTCTTAGCCAATCCACTGATTTTATGCGTGATGCGCTAAAAGAACTGGGTGTATATGATGAGTTTCTAAATCGTATTAATACCGAATACACCGAGACATTTGGCAGCAACCTATCAGTGTTAATTCCGCCTGTTAGTTTTGCAACCCCATCCGTAAGGCTTCCGACAGAGGGTATCCCAGGCTTCGTACCAGTCGCTCCAGGAACAGTTGTAGATGTGTTTAAAGGCTCTGCCTTTAATGGTGATGGGGAGCTGTTGAAACAGTACAAGTTGGAAAATGGAGTGCTTACCCTGCCCGCGGTAGATGGTTATATATGGAATAGCATAAACCAAACAGATGTAACTACCAATCACTATTTGAACTTTACCGTCAATACAACCGGCGGCAGCGTATTTATAGAAATAAAAAACACCGATGACGAACTTATGACCAATGATAAGATATTTGTGGAATTTCCCGATACAGGCGGTGAGTTCAAGACATACTCTATTGATGTGGGCCCGCTTTTAACAAACGATAATACTACGTCTGGTATCTTTGTCTTCTCTAGCCCAAGCGGTTTAATCCAGTTGCAGCAGCCACTACCCTTTACAGATGCAGCCACAGGCGAAATGTTGACATTTGACGGCAGGCAGTTCGGTTTAGGCCTAACTCCTCAAGCCCCACTTGACACCACAAGAGTTAATTTAATCCAACGGATTAATTTTATTCCAGATGATCCTGATCCGAATATAGGCCTTAAATATGACCATGAGGAGACACTAAAACTGTATAAATCAGGCGGATGGATATGGGCATATATTCCCGAGCTTTTAATCCCTGACCTTAAGATGCAATCTGTCCTTGAGTTAACCGTGACGACAAATGCTCCTGCGACTGTCTGGTTAGAGCTTAAAAATGAAAATGACGAATGGCTGGCAATGACCGAAAAGCATTTTGATATTCCAAAAATCAGAGTTGATATTCCAAATACGAACGGCGTACCACAGACCATCCCCATTTATTTAGACAAACTCTTAATTAGTGGCATAGATGATTATAGGGTTAAGATAATGGCATTCTCAGACCCAACCGCAGATATAGAGATTGCCGAGATGGTATTTACAGAATCGTCCGCTGTATCTGCTGCAGTAACGCCCGCGTCCGTAACAGAAGGTTTAATATCCTCTTCCAAATTCGGCGCATTTGGGTACTTAACTAGAATAATACCCGGTTCACTTCTTTCAACCTTCTTAGGCTTAGGTACCCTGGTTGTTGGCGTGGTGTTAGGCGGGATTGAGTTAAACAAGAAGAGCCTGAAATATTTACTTCTTACTATGGTCTTAGTATTGGTACTCACTGCCTGTGCGCCTTCTTCAACCGCAACACCGGTTACGCCGACAGTTACATCTACCCCTGCACCAATACAACCTCCTGCTACGCTGCATCTTCCGACGCCTGCACCCGGTTCTTTTGGTTATGTATTTCAAGGCTATAGGGACGATAAATTATTTGAGGGGTATATGCTTACAGACGATGGTGTGCTTACTTTGCCGGGCGTTAATGGCAAGATATGGCATAGTATTCCTCAAACCAATGTAAGTGAGAATCATTTCCTGAACTTTACTGTAAAGACGCCTGATGGCAGCCACGGCGTGTATATAGAAATAAGAGACGCTGGTGGTAACCTTATAACCGGCGATAAGATATGGGTAGAATTCCCTGATACTTCTATAGAAGTATCAGGCGGTTTTGTTACATATTCTATTAATCTAGAATCGCTTCTTACAGGCGACAATATGCAAGCCACTTCTTTTGGTTTCTTAAATCCGGATGGCATAATTCAATTAAAAGGAGAGCCCGCCTTTGGCGATACACCCACAGGTAAAATGCTTGTATATCACGAAGCGCTCTACGGCTTTAACTCAACGCCTATAACCGAAGCGCCTGTGGTCAATCTTCTTTCAATATTTGAATTCATAGCGAGCGGTGTTGGGATATGGGCGTCTATTCCCGAGGGCGTTGAGATCGACCTTACAGCGCAGAATTACTTAGAACTGACCGCAACAACAAATGACAGAAACACCACAGTCTGGTTAGAACTTGTGAATGAAAAGGGTGAATATCTGGCGACAAATGAGGAGGAACCCCAGGCCGGTATAGAAAGGATTAAAATCATCATTCCCAATACAGAGGGAGTCCCAAAAACTTTTTATTATGATTTAAGCGAGTGGCTAACAGCGGACTTGGCAGATTATAAGGTGAATATAATCCGCATCTCAGATACGGTTACAGGCACAGAAGGCACAGAGATTACCGAATTTAAGTTTGTCTCGGAGCCTGCAGGGGAAGAAGTGTCTATTGAAATAGTGCCTAAGAAAAAGCCGGTGCCGCTACCTTATGAGTTTATAAACCTTAGTATTATTCCAAATTCTACTACCGGTACAAATTACTACATCCAAAAATATGAGACTCCAGTAGCGGGTAATGATGTATATGTTTCTGGTGGTGGAGCCGGACTGAGTTATAACCTAGATGAAACAACAGGTTCATTTATGGGCGGAGTGTTTAGCGTTAGGAATCCAGAAACATTTCAAAATTATGATTATCTTATGGTGGAGATCGGCGCTGATCATAATGGAGCCGCGCCTTTTATTGAAGTTAAACCTAATGATAAAGACACCTATTTTGTACGCGGTAACGTTTTGTATATACCAATGAGCGAGATAGGTGAATTGAAAACAATTACCCTTGGTGTGAGTTATTATTCAGTAGAAGGCGGAGGATCGGGAATTACATACGGCTCGGGCACTGTTGATTTCAGGATACGCGGAACCAATACACCACCCCCTATCCAGACCAGCCAGAGTTCTGCGCCCGGCTCAGCCCCCACCTCACAGCTACAACAGCAGCCGCCATACCTTGCCGGATTTTTGGCAACACCCGGCATGCTTGTATTCCTAACCAGGATTAGAGACTGGCTAAGAAAGAATAAGAGGAGAGTGATATTAACGCTATCTATATTATCGCCTATTCTATTACTTGCAGGTGCTTATGCAGGAGCGCGTATCTATGGCAGTGGTTTCTCAATGGAGCATGCCATTCAACTACCAGCACCAATGCCAACGGTTGAGCAAGTCAATAATCAATGGCTGATTAATGGCAGGGTTGCCTCTGATAAAACCCTTGAGGCAGTTGATATAAAGGCAATTGATACTGCTATTACAGAAGGCAAAGCCGACAGATTATTCTGGGAAGGAATATTCTCCAATTACCCAAAAGACGTCCCGGTATCTTATCTTATAACACCAGAGCGTATTAAAACTCTATATGAGACAAAGCAATTAGACCATCTCTTTAACGGCTTAAGGACACAGCCTGACTTACTCTACCGCTACCTCTCTGAAATCCCAGAAAATCAATTAACAGACTTTGCCAGATACTTTGCTACACTAAAACCAGGCACAAGGCAACAGGTATTTGATATATTATACCATCGCCTAAGAAATGACCTTCTAATCTTAGAGAATTTAGGCACTATAAAACCCGGTTACACAGCTCTATTAAAACAGTCAAATCGTATAGAACTTTTATATGCCACAATGGTTCAGATGCTCAATAGGATAAGGCCTATTGTTGCAGATAGACTTATAAAAGAAGGGCTTACTGAGGATCAGATTCAGGAGGGTATTAAGGAAAGCCGTATAACAAGCATGCCATTTGAAGATATTATTGTGAATAAAAACTGGATTACAAAGGAGAAACTAGATGAAATCAGAACCACTACTTTACCAGACGGACCTGTAGCTCCTATGCCAGATATGGGGTTGACAATGAGTGAATCAGAAGTAAGCTTATATAAAGTATTTTCTGATGTGATGCAGGAATATAGAAGTAGCGGTTATACAATTATATTGCCTGCTCCAAAAAATGTTAATGTTAACGAAATTAATGGATTGATTGAATACTATACTACAAATAGGCCAAGAAGCGGTTATTTCTTGCAAGAAAACAAGTCTGGGTTGCTCTTAGAATGGGTTATGAAACAGACAAATCCTAACAATCCATTAAGTCATATGGTGAGCGATAGAGAACTCTTAAGAGAAGCTATGCGCTTACATATTGAACCAGACGGGTCAATAGATCTATTCAAGGTTGTAGCAACTATAGGACATTACTATAAAGCTATGGCGAGAAACCCAAGTCTTATACTTGGTGGTGCTGAGGCTCGTGGACTAGAAGATGGCGCTACATTCATTGGCGTACGCCATCTACCCATACTTTTGATAGCAACACTTGATCCAAAAGTCAATTATACAGTTGACGAAAATGGACAGCCTGTTCTATTTTGGCGGCCAGTAGACATCGATGGCAATGATCGGATTCCGTTAGGACAGCGTGTTGGCATATCATGGCATTCCATTGAAGATGATCTTTATCATTCTTGGAACTTTTTATTAACTGCTTTATATGTTGACGCAAAATCCTTGCCCGAAATAAAAATTGATTTTGAAAACTTTATTCAAAGGTTTCCTGAAAGCTACCGCCATTTAAAAAATACTTCATTCGTAGAAGTTTTCACTACTACGATAAAGCTATTATCATATGAAAGGAAAGAAGGCTTTTCTAATGAGACAGGTAGTATGATGATGGGAGATCTTCCAATATTGTATAAGTATGTACGAATTTTAAGATTAGATGAGATTGGCATGTTAAATTCTTTTAGTTTTGGCACAGGTGAATTGGGAAAAAGTGAAGAAAAAACAAAGCTACTGTTTGCTGAGGTTGGGCGGGATATATATCAACAATCTGGAATAATGTTTGTAGATAGAAAAGAATCGTTAATTCCTGAGTCTGATGTATTGAAAGATATTAAAACACTAGAAGGTGGCATATCTCTTGAAGAGCATAATGATATATTTGTTATTCAAGAATGGAAGATGTCAGGTGAACCTACTATTGAAGAATGGGCTTTCAGCGATCCAAAACATTTTTGGGAAATTGTTGAAAAAATTAGAGTAAACAGCGAACAGGCTACAGAGAAACATGTTAATCTTGATTTTCCTTTCACTTTAGAAGATGTGCAATTGCGCCTTGAAAATAAAATGCTAAATGTCTCAGATTTTATTACCTATGGGTCGCCATATTTAAAAGAAAAAATCGCATCTACTACAAAATCAGTGGAGCTACTTGATTTATTAACAGTTGATGCAGATGTTAAATTTGTTGTTATAAACAACCCAAATACTTCACTTGAGACGTTAATGCGATTATCCTCCGATCCTGATAGAGAAGTGAGAAGATCTATAGCGATCAATACAGCAACTACTCCTGCGATGTTAATAGAGTTGACATCTGATTCAGAAGCCAATGTTAGGTTTGTCGCTGCTTTTAATGAAAACGCACCGCTTGTTGCCGTTGCTCTCGCAGTTTTTCTGAAATCAGATGAATATATGAGCCTTAACTATAGCGCCACATATGATAATAGGCCAACAATAGATGAAATGTTTCAAAATCGTTACTTTGGTCTTGGAACTCATATGGTTAAGATATATAACCAATGGAATGGAATTTTACCAGGCGAGAGGCTTCCATCTGATCTAATCGAGAAATTAATTCAAGCCGAACCACTCTTTAAACGCGCAGTTGAAGAATTGCCGGATAAAACCTGGGATGAGGTTCCTATAACAGGAGATATCAATAAGGATGTAACCGCATTAATCAATGCTGTAGAAACAGCACTAAATACCAAAGCACAAGCACCCGAACTACCCACCCTAACCTCACAGCTACAACAGCAGCCCCCATACCTTGTAGGCTTTTTGGCAACACCCGGCATGCTTGTATTCCTAACCAGGATTAGAGACTGGCTAAGAAGGAATAAGAGGAGAGTGATATTAACGCTATCTATATTATCGCCTATTCTATTACTTGCAGGTGCTTATGCAGGAGCGCGTATCTATGGAAGTGGCTTCTCTCTTGAACATGCCATTCAACTACCAGCACCAATGCCAACGGTTGAGCAGATAGATGGTAAATGGATTATGAATGGAAGGGCTGCCTCTGATAAAACCCTTGAGGCAGTTGATATAAAGGCAATTGATACTGCAATTACAGAAGGCAAAGCCGACAGATTATTCTGGGAAGGAATATTCTCCAATTACCCAAAAGACGTCCCGGTATCTTATCTTATAACACCAGAGCGCATTAAGGCTCTATACGAGACAAAGCAATTAGACCATCTCTTTAACGGCCTAAGGACACAGCCTGATTTACTATACAGATATTTCTCTGAAATTTCAGAAAGCCAAATGACAGACTTTGCCAGATACTTCGCCACCCTTAAACCCGGTACAAGACAGCAAGTATTTGACATATTATACCATCGCTTAAGAAACGACCTACTTATCTTAGAGAATTTAGGCACTATAAAACCCGGATATTCTACCTTACTAACACAGTCCAACCGTATGGAAATCCTCTATGCTACAATGACCCAAATGCTAAATAGAATGACTCCATTGCCTGTAGGTGAACTCCCAGACGGCCCTGTTGCTCCTATGCCTGTTATGGGTCTTACAAGAGAGCGTTCTATAGATAACCTCTACAGAACATTTGAAGAGGTTATCACAGACTATAAAAATCAAGGCTATACCATAACACTGCCTACACCTGATAGCGTTAATGTTTCTGAAGTGGTTGGGTTAATTGGATACTACAACAGCCTACCTGATTTTTCTTTGAGAGATAATCAATCTGCGCAGCTCCTTGAGTGGGTTTTAAAACAGACTGACCCAGAGAATCCATCTGCGCATATGGTAAGTGATAGAGAGCTCTTGATAGAAGCAATGCGATTATCCGCTGGGCCAGATAGAACAATAGATTTATTTAAGGTTATAGCGACCATCGGGCATTATTATAAAGCAATGGCTAGAGCCCCATATTTAATCCTCGGTGGCCCTGAAGCTCGTGCTAATGAAGATGGTCCAACCTTTATAGGCAGACGTCACGACCATATGCTTTTGGTCTACTCTTTAGACCCAAAAGTTGAATATAGTGTGGATGAAAATGGCCAGCCGGTCTTACGCTGGAGACCAGTGGATGCGGATGGTAATGATTGGATTCCGGAAGGTGAACGTGTTGGAATTAACTGGCATGCCATTGATGATAATCTTTATCATTCTTGGAATTTTATTCTCACAAATCTATATATCGAGGCCAAGTCTCTTAAAGAAATCGGTAACGACTGGGAGAGTTTTTATCAAAGATACCCATCCTCAAATGAATATAAATCTATGAAAAGCACTTCCTTCTTAGATGTTTTTGTTGCGGGTATAAGAATGTTACAAAACCCAGAATCCGCCGGTAAGGTAGGTACTGCAAATGAACAAGATCTCCCATTGTTTAATAAGTATTTACACCTTGCCGGTATAGATGAGTTTTTCTTACGGTACTTTACTTTTGGGTTATTTGGATATATAGAACGAGGCGGTAGTGAACCGCTAACTAAAGCAATATTTGCAGAAGTTGGAAGAAGAATCTATCAGAAGACAGCAGATGGTGAATCCGACGTAACTTTGGTACAACATCCTGAAATATTAGTTTCTGGCACCTGGAACATTAGAACTATCGGAGGCGGTAGATCGCTTGCAGAGTATAACGATAGCATTATAAGAGAATGGAGGGTGTTGGGTAAACCTTCAATTATCAAATGGGCTTCAGATGATCCTGAAAGATTTTGGGAAGTTGTTGCAGCAATTGATCAACTTACTCTATTGGCGAAGTTAACAAATGCCAGTATTAACCCTCCTTTTACTGTAGAAAGTGTAATATCGGCTATTGAGGAAGGGACTTTAGTAAATGAGTATCCCTCATTTAACCATTGGAAGCAAGATATTTTATCTTATCCGCCAGAGGTGCTCGATATATTAGCCTTAGATACTGACCCCGAGGTGCGAAGAATCGTAGCAGAAGATATAGAAGCTTCACCCAAGGCATTAGGATTTTTAGCCTTGGATTCAGATCGTGAAGTGAGGATATATGTAGCAGCTAATAAGGGCGGTAATGTTCCGGCTGACGCATTAATGTTGTTGATTAGGGATAAGGATCCTTTGATAAGCGGGCATGCGATATATAATCAAAATACTCCTCTTGCCGGTCTTGTCCTTGGAATGTCCCTTGTAAGTGATAATAGTCAGATTAAAATTAAAGATATAGAATCCCAATTATCACAAAGATTTAATGGTTTAGGTACTCATATATTTATTGTCTATAGCCGGTGGAATGATATTTCGCAGGAACAGGAAATCCCACCAGAAGTAATCAACCAACTTCTTGCGGCCGAACCTCTCTTTAGGCGCGCAGTTGAAGAATTGCCAGATAAGACCTGGGATGAGGTTCCTATAACGGGGGATATTAATAAGGATGTAACCGCATTAATCAATGCTATTGAAACAGCATTAAATACCAAAGCACAAATACCTGAGCTACCAGGTTTAGCGCCAACACAGCCCGCTGTACCTGCGCAGTTACCCACCCCCACCTCACAGCTACAACAGCAGCCCCCATACCTTGCCGGCTTTTTGGCAACACCCGGCATGCTTGTATTCCTTGGCAAAATTAAAGACTGGCTTAGGAGGAATAAAAGGAGAGCGATATTAACAGCAACAACCATAGGATTATTACTCTGTTTTGGAGCAGGTGCCACTTATTTTATAGTTAACCGTACGCAACAGCCTGTAGTTACGACAACCTATACAATAACAGATCTGGATAGTTTGCTGGTTAAATTAAACAGCACAAACCGCATAGTAAGACAGCAAGCCTCTGAGGAGATAGCGCGGTTAGCATATGATAATCCTCAAGAGGCAATAAATATTATTAACAGGCTTGAGAGATGGTCTATAGAGGTTCTAAATACCCCTGATAAAAAATTGAAATGCTATCCTGAACTTTTGGATGCCATAGTTAAAATCGGAACCCATATATATAGTGATAAGGAACTGGATAGACAAATCACAGAGGCAGCATTCGCAAAGCTCTTAGAGTTCTTTGATACTGAGAATGAACAACTTGCAGGGTTTGTCCGTGACGCGATACTCAATTTTGCAAACAGGGTTAATACGCCAGAGGTGTTGAGCAAAACAGTAAAGATTGATGTTTTAAGAGGAAATCTTGAGCGTTCAGACAGCGGTCTTAGGGCTATATACAATTTATTGGGGACATCAAAGAATGACAGGGTAAGAGAGATAATTTTAAAGATGTTAGAAGAACTACCTACAAGAGCACCCATTTTTGACCCGGCACATACAGGAGGTTTGTGGTTTAGGTATCTTTTTGAGGCATTTATGCCCATAATTT
The DNA here is from genome assembly GCA_020052955.1 of Candidatus Omnitrophota bacterium. Taxonomy (GTDB): domain Bacteria; phylum Omnitrophota; class Gorgyraeia; order VGKN01; family VGKN01; genus JAGVOB01. The sequence goes on from JAGVOB010000004.1 coordinate 45,825, forward strand.
CAGATGGCAGAAATAAACAGTTAAGCGACCTTGCTGCGAGGGTATTGGTGCAGGTGACAGTATCCCAGATTAAATCTACCGAAACCCATGGTTTTTCAGAGGGCGATATTTATCTTGTTACAAACGGCTATCTTATAGGAACAGGTCTTCCTGGAGGGATTAGCGATTACAGAAACTTCTTTACACCCATTACAGGTGAAATTGACCAGGTAAGGGCTAAGGGCGACAAGTTTACAGAACTGAGACTTCTCTGGGTGCTTGAGCAGTTAGGGATAAAAGTTATTATAAGCGGGATAGAACGAACAGATAATCAGGGAAGGATTATTGCGGAAAACCAGGTTCAGGGATTAGTGGAGTATCTAAATAAAAACTATCCTGCTGATTCAGGTAATTTAACCATTACTAAAGTTGTGGCGCATAGAACACTTATTGCAATGACAGGAGGAAGACTTCAGAGATATGTTGAGACAGCGCAGAACCTGCCGGGCGTGTGGGAAAGAAGAACCGAGTACAACAATCTAACCTCTTCCATTGGAAACTCAATATCAGTGCTTGAACAGGCGTATAATTCCACCGACCCGGTTCTTCATGAATTGGCAGTGGTATCTATGTTAGATTTGCTTAAGAATGACTTTACCACTCCAAGGGAAGTTTATGAACCGCTGATAAGACTTTTAGTAGAAAAAGCTAATAAGGGCGATACAGACGCAAGCAAGATATTAATTGCCGTTGTAAGCGATGCAGATATAGGATTTGAAATTGTTGAACCTCTCTTTAGAATCCAGGGCGTAAACATAGGTGTTAGATCCGGCTTCCAACCTACTGACACATATGTAAGGAGATTTACGAATGAAAGGGTTGATGAAAAGTTGAGAGCCCAGTATGCCCAGATGGCCCAAGGCGATATTAATTATATAGCGCTGGGCAATTTATTAGAAGTCAAAAATGTGCTTTCAGAACAGGGAGATATTGCCAATGCCTCTGAGAGCTTAACGTTGGCATTAGGTATTAGGAATATATTGCTGGTTAATGAAGATAATCCGGATGCTAAAAGATTGCTCCCTCTTATGGATGAGACAATTATTTCCCTGATTAATACAAAGATAGTAACTTCAGATGACAGGGTGGAATTTGCGATGAGCGATGCGCAGGTAAATGAGTTGTTAAATTCGTTGGCTAAAGCGGATAAATTTTACGATTTAAGGTTAATTGAAGGAATGCTAAATACCAGAGGTATTTCCTCAATAAATAGCGATACATTAAGAACAATAGATAGTTATGCATTTAAAGCAATATTAACTGGAAACTATGAAGAGGCAGAGTTTGGAAAAAGAGTATATACAATAATATTTACCAGCAATCCTACAATAAGTGACCATACAAACGAACTCATCAATGCCTTAAAGACAGCTGACCTGCTAAGGGCAAGGGTTATATTGGATGCCCTTTATTCAATCAATTTGGTAAAACCATTGACAACGGACCAGACCGGAGAATTGTTAAAACCAGAGAGCCTCTGGGCATTATTTGATTCAAGCGATGCCCAATTAAGCCAGCTGGCCGAGAATCTTATCCTTTCCCTGCTTATTTATAATGCAGATGATAGCCAATATCTATCAGCGCTTAACCATATAACAAGCATATTTAACACTAACTTAAGGGCCAGCGCCTCAACTATTACAAAGGCATACAGGCTGACAGATATGGTTACCTATCTTGAGGGTTTACGTCCTATACGGGATGAGCAAACCAGGCAAGCCCTGTATGCGGCGATGAACCCGTATTTACCGCAGGAGGGAAGGCTTCCTGTTGTAGCGCTTGAGGCACAGGAACTTGAACAGAAGATTGAAACCGCCAGAGCAGATATCAATGCTATCCTAAATAAAACAGGCCTTAGCGATGAGCAAAAATGGCAGCTGATAGAGCCTATTATGTTCGGCATAGAAGACGATGAAATAAAGGGCATAATAGAAGAAGGAAGGATTTATACCCTGCCAAGAGAGCGCGAGTTAATCAGGATGACATTGACAGAAATTGCAGTTTCGCCGTCAACATCTCCATATATTACAAGAAAAATGGTTGATAAGTTGATGGCGCTTGTTGAAGAGGAGCTTAAGAGACCTGTGTTTGAGGATATAGAGCAGGAACCCCTTGCTCCCGGAGAGGCGAGAGATCTTGGTTATGCCTCAATGCTTGTTAAGACAGCGGGTTCAATAATAGGTTTAAGCCGGCTTGATTATACAGCTGAAATCTCCAGGATGAAGGCGTGGCTGGTTCTTAGCGTTAACGAAGGAAACAGCATCACAGAAGAGCATCTTATAGATGCAAGGAAGAGCTCTTTTTCAAGCGATCCGAACAGAGTGCTCAGACTCGCGAACAAAAGGAATTATGTGTGGCTTACAACAGGCCTGATAGAGGCGCTGGGAGAATCAGGAACCAACATATACGCGGACAGGGATGATATAGTAAATGCCGTATCCCCTTATTTAGGCAAATGGGATAAATACGTTGATTCCTCTGTCTTTAAGGCGCTTATGAGAATTGGTATGCACCAGGGGACATCAAGCGCTACCTCGCAGCATATCATCAGAAATATCCTCACGCCTTATATAGAAGATGTGTCAAAACCCCTTGAGCGCAGGGTTATGGCATCCGAGGCAGTTATAAATATTTCCATAGAGTCAAATGTGGATGTGACAGATGGACTGCGCAATCTGATGTTTGATATATCCAAGAGGTATATAACGAAACCACTTGCCCAGAGGGACGAGGATATTTCATACAGGTCCATATATGTGCTGGGCTCGCTCGCTCTTTTAAGAAATACAACGGAAAAGATGAGGACAGATTCAATCAATTTACTGGTTGATTATCTCGGCAATAAGGAGGAATTTGCGCTTGCGCGCTCTGAGAGCACCCATATGTTAGGCGAGATAGCGTATAACGGATACATGCCGAGAGGGCTTATCCAGCCCATCGCAGATGGACTCTATAATTACAGTGCGGATACAGAGGAGGATATTTTTGTAAGGGCTATGGCAACCAGGGCGTGGTTAAGATTTGCTGAAAACGAAAATATAGTTGCTACGGAAGAAGACATAGCGCTGATGAACGACAGGGTTGTAGAATTGTATGAAGAACTCGAGCAATTGCTTAAGGTTGCCAGGGGCGGCTATGCGGCGCTTTCAGATGAAGCCAGAAGAATAGTAAGCGATGTGTATAACTGGTCGGCAAGCCAATATGAAGCGGCTCAGGAATTAAATTCGATTAATGAGAAACTTCAGGAAATGCGACTTCGCGAGCAAGTGATAGATGGAAAATTAAAGGGATTGACTGTTGCGCTAAACAAAGTCAGGGATATAGGAAAGCCTTTGCCAAAGGTTGAATATGAGGAGGGGACACTCTATCTTGTGTATCAGCGGAATCTTAATTTTATAATATCCTTAGGCATGGGAGGTTATGATGCTGAAAACTTCGCAAACTATATGACCGATTACGGGCTTAGCGAATCCTTTATGAGACTCTACCTTGCTAATCTGAAAGAGTTGTATGGCTTGGGCTATAAAGTAGGAGACGCAGAATACTGGGCTGAGGTTATAACTATAGGCAATCTTTCTCCAGACTATGTGCCGAAATTTGAGAAACTTCGCGACGAGTTAATGGAGAGTTTTGACTTAGATGTAGGCGACGCAAGTAATTTAGCGCACTTTATGCTGATAAGTGGAGAGAAGGTACATTATGTCAGACTTCTTCTTGATAGCGTCAAGCGCATTATGGACAGCTATCCGGATATGGATAAGGGCGATGCCTATTATTGGGCGCACTATCAGATAGTTACTGGCACAAGCGGAGTAGATTTTGTTAAGCTGATGGAGCATAGAGAATTTATAAGGAGTATCGGAATATTTACAAATGAAGGCGATATAACCTATTGGGCGCGCTTTATGATGGAAATGGAATATGTAGTGGCGGAGCCTGGCGAGCCTATGAAGCAGTTTATGCGAACATATTTTGAGAATATGCGAATCCTTATGGAAATCGGCTTCTCCAATAAGACAGTTCAGGAAAAAGGAAGGCTGGGTTACTGGACATTGTATATGACGCAGACAAACTCTGACAGGGCTCATATGGAAGAGTTGTTTAAGAACAGGGTGATTGTCGAGCAGATGCTCGGGCTAAGAGAATCCGATTATGTAACCGCCTCGCGCGATTTGAGGGAGCAGATTTTAAAAATGCAGGATTGGTCTGGTGCGCAGTATGATTTAACGGTTAAAATGAAAGAGTTTGGCTTAAAACTCAAGGAATTTCAGGGCCAATGGGAACTTCAAGAAGAGGCTCTGCAGGGCCTTAAGCAAGAATTTGTCGCTATAAGGAAACAGCTTAAACAAGCAAGGGATGCCCGCTTACAAATCAGGCTTGACCAAAGAAAAGGCCAAGCGCCAATAACGAGAAGCGAGATCAGCAGTATTTTGGCAAAGGCAGGAATGGGTTCTGGAACCGGAGATACAACTTACTGGTATGACACAGTATATTCTATGGGCTGGGCAAGGAGGGATTTCGAGGATCTTGTAAATTATATGGGCAAGATTAAAAAATTATTGAAAGACTTAGATCCAGAGAGACGGATAGACCCGATCCTCGCAGGCTATTACGCCATGTTAATGGTAAATGAGGGCTATAGTCTTGATGAAATCGGCATTATTATAAACTATACATTGGAGATATATAGCGACCCTGGGATGAAAGATTTTATCAGGCTCAACCTCCATCCGGCAGATGCGGATATCGACAAGGCCTTAAACAATATGATTCACAGCTGGGCAAGATACAGGTACGATAATCAGCTTTCAAGGGATCAGCTTAAATTATTCCTTACAAATTTACCGGAGGTATTTGAAGTTCTTTATAATAACCCGAGCGAGACAGCGTTCACGAGGGTTTTATTAAAAGAGCCGGCTGTCGAAACTAGAAAAAGAGAGATATCCCTCGCATATTTTGACGTATTCGGGATTTTGCCGAGATGGGGAGACATAAAAATAGGCGAGGTTGCAGATCAGCAGGCATGGGAATATCTAAACAGCGGTTTATCCGTAGAAGAGATAAAATCGGAACTTCAGGCTAAAAGGGATAGAGGCGAAACCATCGCAGGAACAGTGCCAGAGGTTGTTAAAAAATATGGCATAAACGACCCGTATATCCAACTCTTTAGAGAGTTGCTTTACAGATTTCCCTACAATGAGGCAGAACTCCTTGAGCTGAAAAAATCAAGCTTAAGCGATACCAGAGAGACTATTATGGCTTCCGAGGAATTCTTTAATATTCACTTGAGACAGATAGAGCCCGATGCGATGTACTGGACACAATTTATGATAGATAATAACATGACGCCTCGGCAACTTGAGGAATATTTTAAGTTAAAGGCTACCTTAGGACCCGTTATACCGGAAGCCTTCATGGGACAGGCCGAACCTGAATTAAGAACCGATGATGAAATAAAGGCTGTAATCTCAGTTATGTTCAGGACCATACTCAAAAGAACATCGGCCAACGAATTAGAGCTGAACTTCTGGCTAAATGTGTATAGAACAGCCGAGGCCCAGGAGGAAGGGACCGGCTTTACAGAAATAGAGAATGAATTCTATGCTTCGCGAGAATACAGGGAAAAGGTATTGGGCGACCAATGGGATGGAACGAGATTTATCTCTGACCGCATGGGAGAATTGAGAAGGCTGTTTATTGAGATATACGGTGAAGAGCCCTCGCGGAACATATTGATATATTACGCTGAAAGCACGGGCAGACCGCTGCGTTTTACAAGACCAGGCGATGGAAATATTGAAGCAGAATTGAGAGGATTTGAGACGATAGAGGAATTGGAGGAGAGTGCTTCAAACAGGAAAGATTATATAGAAAGATTCCAAGCCCAGGGGCAACTGCTAAACATACTTATGGAACAGAGCAATCTGTCATACTGGACAAATTTTATGAGAGTGGCAGGCAAGGACATCGCCTATATGGAGAGATATTTCAAAAACAGGGAATTTATAATAAGTCTAGGTTTATTTACCGATATAGGCGACATCGGTTTCTGGACACAGTTTATGACTGATATGGAACCTGTATTGATTAAGCAGAGGATAATCTCGGGACCCGGCGAGCCGATGCAGGAATTTATGAGAAAATATTTCGCCAATATGAACGTCCTTATGAGTATCGGTTTCTCCGATAAGACAGACCAGGAAAAGGGAGAGCTTGGATACTGGACGCTGTATATGACAGTGGCAAATAAAGACGCATCATATATGAGAAAACTGTTTAACAACATAAAGACAGCGGAGGAACTGCTCGCAAGCCGGACGGGCCAGCCTCAGCTCACCGGAGAAGAAAAGATAGGCGAGGTGGGCTATTACGCCTCATTGATTACCGAATTTGATTTATCTCGGGAGGATGCGGAGGTTCTCATAAATACCGGGACAATGCCTCAGCAGCTTCGCGCATGGGAGAGCGAGCGCAGGCTTGGGATTATCGAGGAGATATTCGCGAGGACGCTTTACATACCGGGCCTTATTATTACGGTGCAGGATAATTCTACCAATGAAGATGTAACCGGCACGTTGAAATTTTATATTTCCAATCTTTCCTCTCCGAGCAGATTGTTAGGCAAAAAGGATGCCCTTGTCGCCATAGAATCCATAAGGGTTATTGCAAGGGATTACGGAATCCCGGCAGAACTGCAGGATGAATTGCTTGGAACCTTATTTAGTATGTTAGACACCGCAACTCACCAGGAGAGAATAGCGATATACGGAACCATATCAGAGATTATATCGAGCCCGTCTGTTCCAAAGGCAACTTTTACTGCCGCATTTAAACGGATGTTTAATTCTTATACGCTTTCTCCCGATTTATACACGGAGCCCGAACTTGTGTGGGCGCTTAGGAATACACTTGAGAAAAGGGGAAATGACATCGATTATAGTGAATTTAAGATTTTAGCCGATACGGCGTTAAACGACTTAAGGACATCTAGAGATAACGCAAGGCGTGCCTCAGCGGCATCCACGCTTGGCCTGATGGTAGAACTCGGCATACTGCCGATGGATTTATATGGGCCCACCTATAACGAGTTGCGCAAAATCATCGAAGACAAAAATCAGAACAGCCGCGTAAGAACAGCAGCCGTCTGGGGCATGTGGCGCATGGGCGTTCATAATCAAATCCCTGGTGCTGATATTGATATAGTTATAAATGACCTTATTGAAGTGGTTAAGACTGGTTATGATAATGAATATCAGTTGGCAGTTATAAGCCTTGGGAATCTCGCCGAATTAGGCATTATCCCGTATTACTTAATGGATGATGTAAATACAGCAATGCTAAACAGGCTCTCCACGCTTAATACTTATAGAGATATAGACGAGACAGTTAAGGCTATAATCAGGGTTAATGGAATCGGTAATGCCTCAGCCACCATAACCGCCAAAAATACATTAAACAAATTTACTGAAATACTTTCCAATCCTAATACTGATCCATATCTTAGAAAGAACATCGCAAATGCCATTAGCACAATAATAGAAAGAAGGGCAACCCTCGAGGCAGACCAGATTTTATTCAGGGATGTATCAAGGGTAATTTTAAGTTTAATGCAAACTGCCAAGAGTGATCCGGATGCAGATGTAAGAAGAGCAGCGATTTTATCCCTAAGCAGAATCTATCGGGCAATGGAAGATACGCTGTCGCTTGGTCCAAACGGTGTTTCTTATATTGAGGAAGGAGTTGCATTTTTACAAGACTTAAAAGACCCGCAGACTCAACCAGAAGTTATCATTGCCTTAGGTGACATTGCAAAGGTATATCCAGAGCAGACGTTGATGACAGGATTGGTGAATATAAGGGATTTTGAAATAAAACCCGGCGATACTGGAAGGATATATCAGGCTAAACTTTATACTGTTTGGAGATTAGCCTCAACCCATGTTGCAACAGAACAGGAAAGAGCCTACGCGATAAGTGTATTAAGAGGTGCTTTAAAGAATAAAGATTTTAGCACCCTAATAGCCATTGACGGGCTTGGCTGGCTGGGCTATACAGGCGCTATCCCCGCAGAGGATTTAGATGCTATTATAAGAGAAGTTATTGATGCCTCTAACTCAATGCCGCGGCAGATATATCCTGAGGTTCAGGGAGAGCTTGAGAGGAGATACTTTGAATATTCAATTCCAGCATCCCTAAGGGGTGTGGTAATGCTTGAGGATGCGGTTAGCGCAAATGCCCTTTGGCGTATGGTGGTTAATCCTGAAGACAATGTGAATAGAGAAAGCGCGCTAACAACCATTGTTACCTATGGAATACAAAACGAGACCGTTAAACCCTCTTTACACAGGGCACTTACCTGGGCTGCCTCAGCTATTCTTACAGATGTTGACACAAAACAGACTCAAGCAGGAAATCTCTTACACCTTGTATTGTCGGATTTAAATTCTGGCACAAGTTCCATAGGCATAAGACGCCAGGAAGCATTGCTTCTTGTTAGCATAGTAAAAGGGAGAGAATTGTCAGGTGATTTACAGGCTTTGGCAATCAATGCGTTGGTGGATTATTTAGGAGACCCTGTAATAGGCAACGAGGTTGTTGAATCCATAATTGATTTAGCCACAAGGCAGACTACATCTCAACCTGTTTTAGATGGGCTTAATACGAGGCTTGATATTCTGTCCCTCACAGCTGATAAAGCCACTCTGGAGCGCATAGAAAGGATTAAAAATGCTATAACTGCTATCACCCAGGATAAGAGCGCAAGGCCGTTATATTCAAAATTGTTCTTTGGACCCTCTGGGACATTTGCAGAAACCGATGTATGGACACCCTATGGAGTATTAAGGGGCACCTTAGGTTATAACCTTGCAAAATGGGATGATATTAATATTAATGCAACAAGCGGTTTATTGGTGATAGGTTTGGATACTACCATCTCCCAGAGTTCGGAGTTAGAGGCATATGCCAATTTAAAGCACCTTGCGGTTATGATTAACCCTCAGGATACTCGCGGAGTATACCTGGATGCAATGCTCTCCGGAAATGATGCCCAGTTAAGAAAACTTATAACTGTGCTAAAAGGGAGCTCTAATGAGGTAACACTTGTTTTGTCTCCTGACCTTTCAAGGCCCGAGCAGGCAATGGCGTTTATTTCATATATCAACACGATAATTGAAAAAGCAGGCGGCCCTGGTAAAATACGTATTGCCTTGGCTGTCGGCACCGATGTCTCAGAAGGGACACTACAGGCTATGTTTGACCAAAAAGACATTTCTCTGGTAAGCGAAGTGTATATCATCGGCACAAGATATGGCCAGGAAAGCCCGAGCGGTTATATAACTCCCTATGAGCTCTTTGGAGCAACCTACAGGCAGGTCGAAACATTGAAAATTCCTGTATCCATTGTCCTCCCGGCAGGAAGAGAGTTAGAATATGATGCCTCCTGGATTGAGCAGTTAAAATCAGAGATAGTACCCGGCGGAAGACTATCGAGATATACAAAAGCAGTCTATCATTATGGCTCACCGGATGAACTTTTCTTGCACGAGGAATCTGCTCAAAAGGCTCTTCAGGATACGATAGCCGCTGTCGGAGAAAGCAAGCTATCTGATCTTGAGAAACTTTATAAAGATACACTAGGCCTCACCGGCCGCGGAATTATGGAAGGGAATTTTGAAAAGGTGGCACAGGGGCTATGGGGGAATATGCCATTTTTAGTTAAACTGTTATTTTTTATCCCAGTTTACGCCTTACTCGCTTTGATATTTAATAGGTTTATTCTGGCAAGGAGAAAAATTTCCATATTATATCTAGATATAACGAAAGAAATCCGAAATAAAATTTCAGCCTCAGCCACCTATTCTACTTATAATTTCAAAATGGTTTTGGCTATTTCAATTGCTATTATGGCAACTTCTCTAATATTGGGGGTATCAATGCCATGGGTTTTTGCTCGAGGAAATGAGCTTATCACCCTCCGTACTCCAAAGCCAACTATCTCTGATATAGGGAGGATTACCACTTCTGTAACACCGGCTCCTGCAAGCGACACATCTATTGTGGTGGATATGGCAAGCGCTGACTGGAACGGCCTTACAAGGCTTATCTCAGATAAGGGGCTTGTGTTTGATAAGGGAACTATTGATTTAAATAAGATAATCATTGGGAATTTAAACGGCAATATCTCTGCATTCGGCAGTTATCTCGCAGCAATTGTTTCAGCAAGGGATATGGGGATTATCACTGATGAAGAAGCAAAAATAAGGATAATGCAGACACTAAATGCGCTCCAGACGCTACCTCGTGATAATAACGGTTTCTTATACTCGTGGTATGATGCCCAGACAGGAAGGCCTCAGCCCATCACGGGTTATGCAATGGTTGATGGAAAACTCCAGCAGGTTACAGGCTATCACGTCTCCTCTCTTGATAATGGCCTTCTGGATTTGGCTTTAGAGGGAATAAGAGAAGCCTATAGGGATGACGAAGAAATCACTCCAATTATAGATAGCCTGCTTAGCCATAACTACTCTGCATTCTATGATACAGAGAAGCAGATGCTTGGAGTGGGCTATTTTGATGTCCTTGGAAACCTCTATTATGAAACCAGTCACTATAGCACCTGGGGTTCTGAGGCAAGGGCAGTTGTGGTATATGCTGAGGCAAAGGGCGACATACCCTCCGGCACATTTGCAAATCTTTATTCTAATGTAAAAGGCTATACCACTGAGGCAGGAGAGGAGATTTTAACCACCAGTTTCTTCCAGGGCTCTGGCCATCAGGTCTTTGTGCCGGAGATATTCTTGGGAGAGAGCAGGATGTCGCCTCAGGCAAGGGCAATTCTGTTAAATTATTCAGCCATAATGCTGGATAAGGGTGTATTTATCAGCGCAGCAGAAAGCCCGATATGGTATATCGCAGATGCAGGAATCAAAGATGTCAGCGAAAATGATGTTAGGGAAGACCTGCTTGTTCCCTATGCCATATGGCTTGCCGCTTCTGTTAACCCCCAGGAGATGACAAATAGACTCAACCAGCTAAGACAAGATCATCCCGAGATGTTCTCTACCCAATTCGGCTTTGCTGACAGTATGGTTACACAGGATGGTGGTTTAGGAGAAGCAGGCACCGTAACCCGAAAGGTTCTTGCCATTGACCACGCCTGGTCTATTATGAGCGCTTATTCTGCCATTGACGAAGACGGCGGATTTAGCAAATATGTCAGGCAGTCAGATATAGGAACAAGAATAGCCACTGTATATCAGGGCATAGATAATCAGACTCGCGATGCCGTTCGTCCGAGACAGGTTCCTCATGTTCCTGTAGGTATTATAGCAGGAATTACAATTAGTATCGTTGGCGTTATTGTAGGAATTGTTCTATTAATCTTAGGTATAAGGCGCTCTAAAGAAAAAGCCCGGCCGCAACCCGAAACAGGCGTTACGCCTACTCCGGAAACACTACCTTCTCAGGAAACGCTGTCATCTCAACCTGAAGCAGCCCCGCAAGTGTCTCAAATGGCTATAATTGGCGGACGCGCACCACCTCTAAGAGATTTAAGTCTTTCGCCTAAAGAAAGGATAACCCGAGCGCTTGTCCAGCTTACCGATGTTAGCGTAGAAGATATAGATTTTGAAAGCATTGAAGTGGAATACGAAACACCAACCGGATTTGTATATATAGTAAAAACAAAAATAACTAAGAAAAAATTCTTTGTTGAGATAGTCAGGCGTTATGACAGGGATAAGGCTCCGTTTAAAGTTACTGTCAATGACAAAGAAATTCCATTTGCAGAAGGCGAGTATATCAAGGTCGCAGATGGTAAGAGAAAGGTATTAGGCTTATATTATAACTTAAGCGCTATAAAAGGATTTAGCCCGAGTAGCGAAGACGCCACTAGAATTCGAGAAAGAGAAGAAAGGTATTATAATAATGTTTTAGGGTTTGTCCAGGAAATCGCCTCTAATCCCCAAAGCGTTCCCAGATATATTATAAATCTTGAGGGTATAAATACAGAAAAAAGCGAGTTAAGAAATAAGATAGGCCTTCTTAATCAGAATATAGCAACCCTCCCGGAAGGATATAGAGCAGAGATAACCAATACTACTCCTAACGAAGAATTACCAATTCAACTTACTCTTTTACCCACCTCTCAACAAACAGCAAGACAGATTTCAGAGGATGAATTAGATGCTATAAGAGTTAAAACCAAAGAGGCAGAATTAGCTGAGGCTGGAAAATTAGTCTCCCAGACAGTTACACAAACAAAGCCTGTTCCATCCGAAATAAGAGGGTTCTTTAACAAAATCGGCGCTATCCTAAAAGGTGAGTATTTCTATAATGGCGCGGATTTAACAAAGGCAACTGCTCCATTTTATTACTTAAAGGTGGTAAAGAAGGTTAATGAAAAGGGTGAAGCAGTAGATGAAACAGAGTTTCAGAAATGGGCTTTAGTAAGGGATATAGCCCTTGTCTCAATACTCGGAATAATAATTGCATCAGTTTCTATTTTAGGAATATACACAATTCCGACTATACTTGCTGTAGGTTTAGTCACTGGTTTTGGACTAATTGTTAAAGGAATTCAGGCAAGGTATGAAAAGGGGTTTAAGATAGGCCTTATTGTCAGTGCATTTAGTTTTATATCTTTATTTGTCGCACCCCTTTTAGCCCTTTCTATAACAGGCATCATTATAGGTTTTGCAAGTATTTCTGGGTATGGTTTTGGTAAATGGATTTTAAAACAAAAGGCAGAGACTCCCATAATAGGTATTATAGCTTTGCCAATTTCACTTCTTGGCATAGTTGCTGGTTTGGGAATAATCTCTGTCTTTGCCATTAATGTTGCTGTTGCTTTTGTAGCTTTTGCCTATGGCATATATAAATGGAGAAAAGAAGAGGATATCTCTGCAGTTGTAAAGCCCTTTGCAATTTCTGTTTTTATGCTCTCCCTTTTACCAGAGGGTATAACACCTCTTGTAGCAGGCACAATTACCTCGCTTGTTGGCATTGGCGCAGGCACTGCCATTACGTCAGGAGCCCTTGTAGCGCTTATGGTTATAGGATTACTCCTGGGTATTGTTATGTCATTAGTTCCAGCGGTCCTTGGTTCTTCTACCGGAAGAAGATATATAGCAGGTTTTGGCTTAATTTTAACAATCTCAGGCTTCCTTAATCTATTAGGAATCTCCCTTCCAGTTTTATCTATTTTACCAGGTATAACAGCAATCTTTGTAGGCATAGCTTTCATAATGCCGCTTGTCTTAAGTTTAATTGTAAAGGCTATTACAGGAAAAGAGCCTGTTTTATCGTCCGCTTCAAGCAGGTTCGCAGCTTATCTGGGCATTACCCTTTTTGCAACCTGTTTAGGCGGACTTGTGTTCTCAAGCGTTCTTAATTGGTCATTTGGGGATGCATTTGCCCTTTCAACCCTTTTGATAGGTTTTATTGGGACCTTCCATATACCTCTTAAGGTGTTCTTGGACTGGGTTATTACGCGGCTTATGCCGCAGGAGGATATCGGAAAAGTTGAGGATATAGTCAACAACGGCGTTCCTGACGAAGAAAGGACTATGTATTTCTGGACGCTTTATCAGTCTAGCCTTTCTACTATCGTACCTGCCTTCAAAAATATTGAGGAATGTGTAAGAAATAACAGGGATAAACTCTTTAGGACAATAACTGAAGCTGAAACTCAAGGTCAACAGGTAATTGACCTAACCGTTGACCCAACCTTAGGGCTTGAGGAAACACTCAGGCAATATTGGATTTCCCACAGGAATGATGCAAATTTCTTTAATAATATTTATGTAAAGATTACTGATGAAAGAGGCGCCGTTCATTACAGAAAGCCAAAGCGAAACAATATTCTCTTTAGCATTGCCTCTGCCGCAGAATACTGGCGTGGGGTTGAACCTATAGGACTTAAAGATATATTAGCAGAAAGGATATTGAGAGATGAAGGTCTAAACATAGATAAAGATGAGCTTGAATTTATTGAATCTATGAAAAAGAAAGGCTTGGATAGATTAAATAAAAAGAGAAAACAAGCAAATCAAAAAGAACTTGAATGGTCAAAACTTGAACCAAAAGATTGGCGGGAGATATGGGAAGGGATAGTTCTACATTTAGTTACAGATACCACAAAACAACGAAGGATATTAATTCAGGTAGGGAAAATATCAACTTTATCTGAAAGAGTAGATAGAATAATAAAGAAAGGAAGAATCTTACCTGGTAAAATAGCAACTTTATCTTACGGAGATGTTTACTATATAGATAATTCCAAAAAAGATGTTAACTTCTCCGAATTATTCTGGAGAGATTATCTGGCTGACTCAGATGGATTTTTTAGAAGGGTCTATGCAGTAAAACAGAGCGACGGCAAGATTATTTATCTTATGCCTGCAGAATATGCCTTATATCATCATCTCAAAGTCCAGGAGATAAGAGACGAATATCCTGAAATTGAATTTTTAATCTTCCACTGGTCGCTTAGGCTCGGCGAATTCAAGTTCCAGAACGTTGAACTAAAAGCGGGCTTGTTTAATGATATATTTAAGGTGCTTGATGGGAATCTCTATGGCACAGTTGACCCCAACCGCCCCTATCAGCCCTCAGAGAATAAAGGAATGGGCAGGCAGATATTTGAAGTGATAGCAGGTGCCAATATAATAGATACATTACGCACCGGTGGAGGTAAAATTGGGGCAGGCAAAATTATAGGAACTGGAATTGACACGGATGCATTAGCAAGTATTGGTGTTAGCGTGGATGAAAAAAATGGCAGGGTTGCTCTCACTGATGAGCATCTTGCTATCAAAAATACCTTTACAAGCGATGCAGAGATACGAAGCGACAAGGATATGATAGCGGAGCTTGTTGCAAGAGCGGCATATCCCTCTCCGCTTAACCAGAGATATGGAACCTTCCAGATGGGGCTATACTTCTATAATCCTGAACTTTCAGATTTTGCCCGATTGACTGTAGAGGCACAAGAACGGCTCTGGTATACAGTTGAAGCGTCTCAATTGATGGGTGAAGAAGGAGCAGATTTCGGGAAAAATCTCAAGGTATTTAGAAGATACTGGGAAAAACTTTCTCTGATTCTGGATTTAGATACAGGCATTATCAAACTTAGAAGGACAGGTGAAATAGTTGGAAAACTTGATGATGAGAGGTTAAATTACTTCAGAGAAGTAATGCGCGCTACTGAATTTGCAAGAACTGCCAACGATTTTCTCCTGGATACCTTAAAAATCACCGACCTTAAGAGAAGGGAACAGATTCTAAGAGACTTTGCAGCTGTTGTGGCTAAAAAAGCCATAGTAGGACCAGTGGATTTTGCTAAAGAATTTGAAGCGATAGTTAAAAAATTAGAGTCTACAATAGGGATAACATTAACCAAGTTACAGGAAATAGAGGAAAAGGTCAGAAGAAAATTTGATATTGCCCAGATGAAATTTTTCGCCCTTACTCCAAATTCCAAATTCCTAAGCCATGATACCTATGACACTGCCTATGGAGAGGCATTTATTGTTGGTTCGGTTAGGGCAGGTGATTCAGCGGTAATCGGGCAGAGCGCAAACGATGCCCGTGCGGCAAGGTGGTGGAAAGGCGATGATAGAGCCCGGGATGCCGCAACACCTACTATGCCCACCGAGCTTTATCCCTCAGCCAATGAGCTGACTCCACAGGTTAGAATAAGGAATGTCTTAAGGCCAAAGACAATATGGGAGGTGCGCTTAGTCAGAGTAGGCGGCTGGGAACTACAGCCATTGTTCCTATTGTGGTTAATAGTTGGAGCAGTTGGTATGATTTCAGGGCTTATCTCTATCTCAAGCGTTGAATTAGGCCTGAAACTATTTCTTTTTACTATGTTTATGATAATTGTTACCCCAAAGTTTGGCACCTTAAGGCGGATAAGGGACTTTCCAGTTATGATTTGGGAAACAATATCCACAACCATTATTTTAAATGCAAACCTTATCACTCTAAGCCTGGTTGTCATTAAGCAGGCAACGCTAAATCTAAAGAGTAAACTTGCCGGCATAAAACAGGCGTTTGCATGGACGCCTCAGGCAGATGTAGATAAACCAGAAGAATTTATGGAGGCAATCTATGGGCACGTCTCTGTTCTCAAAGCTGGTTTTATAATTTTATCTTTAATAGCTTTTCTCTCGTTTGGTATGACCCATTCAGCCAGCTGGATGGTTTTAGCGCTTCCGCAGGTTCTTGCATTTACGCTAAGTCCTATCTTTATGTGGCTTACCTCCCAGAGGCCAAGCACCTCTCTTAAGATTGCCTGGTTCGGTGTTATCCCGAGCATGGTTATGACAGGGCTCATTATGAAGATGATTAGTATTGGCGCGCCACTGATGCTTACACCCGGGGGTCCGATATGGACGGTGTCGGTAGCGGTCATTATGATAATAGGCGCAGCGCTTGGTGCTATTGCAGGCTATACCATCAGAAAGGGCCAGCTTATAAAAAGGAAAAAGGAGCAAAATATCCCTGTGCCGCCCATATGGTCTCCTAAAAACTTTAGAGATGTATTATTTTCAGTATCAAGGGGAAGTGTATTGTTTCCGGTATTAAAAGGTCTTGCCGGAGGGGTTTTAATTACTGCCTCAGCAATATTTACTGGTCCCTATACAGAGATTACTACTCTTTATCCATTTGCTGTAGGCGCTATTATGGGAGCGATTATCAGCAGTGTTTTGATAAATGCCGGTTTTAGTCGGCAGAAAGATGAAGAAAAGAAAAAACTTAAAGTAGGTATTGAAAAATTTTCTGAACTTAATTCAACAGAGCAGAACATTGTCCATATGATTTATATCCTTCGCTGTATTAAGCCCGACAGTGAGGCATTAAGGCTTTATGAATACACAGCACAAGGTTATGGTTTGAAGGTCCCAAGACTTGATAACGTATTAGAAGAATTTGACAGAGAATTTGCAGGATTGGATCCGAGACTGCTTGAAATTGCTAAAAAAGTTTATGAACTCCAGAAGACCTCACCCGATGATAAACCAGCCTTAAAGTATTATACAGAGTTAGCGAGGCGTAACGGATTATATGAAGAAAAACTTGAAAGAATTCTGGCAAGATTAGAGGGAATAGAAAAAGGTATAACCTCTACGCCTACTCTAACAGCCCAACCAGAGCAGGCGATTACGCCAACCACACCAGCAGTTACTATAAAGCAGAGATTATCCTTGCTATTACCTAAATTGTTAAACCGCAAAGCAGTAATTATTATGGGTATAGTTTTACTACTTGGCATAGTTACTATTTTAGCAGGTTTGATAATCTTACCAACGATGCAAATACCAACGGCTACGCAAGTGGTTGAAACTATAACCAGAACTATTTCACAGATAACCCAGACAGCCACCGAAGTTGTAAATACCCTTACCCCAACTCCTACTACAACTCCAACGCCAGGCGTAACTCCTGCGCCATCTGCTACGCCCTTACCAGTAAGCCCTGCGCCAACAGTTACAGGAGCACCAGTAGCAGAGGCAACTCAAGCGGTAAATTTGATGATGTGGTTAATAGGCGGAGGTATTTTAGGTTTTATTGCATTAACCGCTCTCGGTGTTAGATTATATCTTCAAAGAAAAGTTTCGCAAAAACAAGCAATTGTAGCACAGGTTGCTCCTACCCCTCAACCTGCTTTATTTACTGCACCGCCTTCTGAATTTGAGGAAGCCCTGGAAGAAGCAAGAAATGCCGGCGTTTTGGAAGGAGAGCTTATAGCAGTTGCTACAGTTGCGGATGTCAGGGCTCTTATAATTGTGCGCCAAGAGGCTGTAGCGCGTGCCAATAGGGCAGGCGTAATAACAGACCTCACAGGCATTACCACAGCCGGTATCAATGGACTCGCTGAGTTTAAGGAAACTATATCCGAAGCGAAAGCCATAGGCGTTACAGAAGGAGAACTTAAGACAGCCAATATCTCAGATGAAGTTAGAACCCTTATTACAGCCCGCCAGCAAGCAATTGAACGTGCCCAAAAAGCCAGCTTAACCATAGACTTCACTGGTATGACTGCAGCCGATATAAATAAACTCGCTGAGTTTGAAGAAGTTAAGGTTGAAGCAAGAACCGCAGGTGTTACTGACGCAGAAATCAATATAGTTGAAACTACACAGGCACTTAGGACTCTTATTGCTTCTCGCCAAAACGCTGTTAGCCGTGCTGAAAAAGTGGGGTTAGAAACAGAAGAACTTAAAGAAAAACCTATAGCCGAGGCAATAAAATTAGTTGAAAAAGCAGAAACCTTTACTTCGGTAACAGGGCTTTCTGTTCCAAAAGCGGAGTCTTCATACCGTCCGCTTATTAATCTTCCAAAAGAAGAATTAACAGAAAGGGCTAAAGCGTTAAGAGAGACTAACCTACCTGTTAAAGGATATTTATTAAGGTATAAATCAGAAACTATAAGGAATAAAGAAGCAATAACTGAAGATTATGCCCAACCATTTAATTCTAGCACTGTCAGGATGAGCGAAGATAGAATTAAGGAGAGGTTTGAAAATGAGGTATCAAGAATTGCTAAATGGACTATCCCTCTGTTAAAGATGAAACTGAAAGAGGGCTCTGAGAATCATATGCGCTTGACAAGATACCTTGAGAGGCTTAGAGAATTAAAAGCCGCCCAGCCTGAATTATTTAAAAATACCTTAACGCAATCAGGATTAGATAATATCTACTTATTAAGAGAAGTTCTCTCTAAGAAATCTACCGCTACAGTCCAATCTATGCTTGCCAACTTATTCACCTATGAGTTTGGCGGAAGGTATATGTGGCTAAACTGGATTACGAGGGTAATAGGGCTTCCTGCAATAATAGTTGAGGAACTTTCTCATTTTATTATGCATATATTTGCAAGACTCGGCATACCAAGAGTAAAAATATCCACTAAACTTTTGGGCATAGAGATAAGCGAAAGAGCACCTCCTATTGTTAAACTCATTGGCCCTGCATCTAATATCCTTCTTCTCATTGCCTCCATATTCCTTTATCTTCACACCGACCCCTCCACCCTAACTACAGGTTTATTTATCTGGTCAATATCTGCCTCAATACTTAGCATACTTACCGCAATATATGATTCTGCTAAATTCCAGACAGGGGATATTTACGAAGCGAGAGTAAGCTTTTTAATAGAAAGGTTGAAAAATTCTGATCGGGGTGTTTGTGCTAATGCTGCAATAGCTTTGGGTCAAATAGGCGACCCAAGAGCAGTTCCAGCTCTAATAGAAGCCTTAAAAGATAGAGATTGGTATGTCCGCTCCTGTGCCGCAACAGCCTTAGGCCAGATTGGTGACCCAAGAGTTCTATCAGCACTCAGGAGTTTACTTTTGCATACAAGCCCAATGGTGACATATACATATGAAGAAATAGAAACGCAATTTAGAGAGGGCTGGTTTGGATACTCTGGAGATTGGATATCGATAGAAGTAATAAAAGAAGGAACAAAGTCCAATCCCGAATATACAGCTATTGAACAAGCAATAGCAGCTATTGAAGCTCGGATGGGAGAATTGCCAACCGGAACAGGTGTGGCAGGAAAGAATGCCCTTGCAGCCGCCGAATCATCCTTAGCCAATATCTTCTCCTATGCCTTTGGCGGAAGGTTTGCAAAGTTAAACTGGTTGCCACGACTAATATACCTTCCTTTTATGCTACTGCTGGATGAAGTTTTGCATATTAGCACTCATTTAGCCACAGGCTTTGGCATGCCTGAGTTTATATGGAATACCAAATTTTTCGGCGTAAAGATAAACCCGAGGGCGCCGCCTATTGTAAAACTGATAAGTCCTATCATTCATATCCTGCTTATACCTGCCTCAATCTTCTTATATTCCTTAGTAAAAGACCCAGCCGCTATACATACAGCACTGCTTATCTGGTCGCTCTCATTCTCAATATTAAGCCTATCTGCAAGCATACTCAGCAATATTAAATACAAGACAGGGGATTTATACTTAACTGCCCCCGCAATTGGCGGTGCCCTTGGCATCTGGAAGGACATTGGCTTAAAAGCCGAAGACCTAGCTAGTATAGGGTTTATGGAGGGTGCATTCTTTGGAAGCCTGTTGCTTTATAATATGTGGCTAGGCAATGTTTTTAAAATGATTGAGACAGGTTTTGGCACATTAAATATTACTCAACTCTCCACAGGTTTGTTTGCAGTCCCTGGCTCCCTATTTCTTTTTACAGGTATTATATTTATTGCCTACCTTCTCTTAGGTATATTGTTTCCTTCTGAAGGAGTCTCCACAATAAAGAACGCGGGCCTCAAGACACATTTCTTGAGAGCACTAAATGCTACAGGCGTAGCTATGTCAGGCGTTTCTCTTGCAGGCGTACTCGCTTTATCCTTATCGCTGGCAGGCTTGCCAATTGGCGTCTCAGTTATTGTCGGAGTATTAACAGGGGCAGTTTTACATTCCTGGCTTAACTGGCAGGCCTACAGCAGAACCATCAAAGACAAGGCAAAGACTTCAGGCATCTTAACAACCCGTTCTATAAGCATTGGAATCTCATCAGGACTTCTGATAGTGTTTACCAGCCTGTGTCTTAGCCTATTATCGTCAAAATTTGGATATTTAACCCCAGAATTTTTCACGCTTCCGATACCAGGTTTTTCTTATATTATAAACGTTGGCCTTATGCTTTTAGATGTACCCAACAGATTCTTCTGGGTCCTTGGCAGCATGCCATTTCTTATATGGACGTTGGAGTCGTTTTTTAGAAAAGGGATATATAAAAGCCTTAAAAGAGGTAAATTCCTTCCTTCAACAGGTCGTTCAAGTTATTTTACGTTAAATGTAATACAGGCGCTTCTTTTTGCATCTTTTTCCGTCCCCTTTATGTATTTTTCATCCGCTGGAGCTATTCCATTGCTCATAGTATTTTTCTTCACAGGGCTTATGTATGGATTTATCTATGATAGAGCGGGCATAACAGGTTCAATAAACGCCCATCTTGTCGTCAGTATTTTCGCGCTGCTTGGCACTGATAGTATGCTATCTTTTACAGTGCTCTTCGGGCTATTATTGGGGGTCAATATAACATTGTGGCTCATCTATTGGTTATTAATGCGGCCCTTGGCTGGACAGTTACCGCGAGAAGGGCATATAAAAACCGCTGAACCTTATCCGCATTTCTGGCAGGAATTAAACCTGATTATTCCAGAGTTTCATATTTCCCATGAGGCAATAAATGGCTGTGATTTCATACCTGCCGAAGAGGTCTTTAAGGAACATAATCGATTGATTTGGTATGAACATTCAGCTGAAAAGCCACAATTTGTATTTGATATTGAGGGCTTGGTTGAACCAGTAGAGAGAATACTCAAGTTAGAGAAGAGGATAATTAGCTTGCATGAATTGCAACTGGTTGATTCAGAAGAGGAGGCCCGCACGCTTTTACCGATAGCTATTCTTATACTTGAATTGGAACGGGCGCAACTGCATCGGCTTATCAAGATTCAGCCAAAGGCAGATAATACACCCGTTGTATGTATGGAAATGATTCTCGCATTCTTCGCGGTTAGGCGTTTTCTGCTCTTCCCAAAATATGTTCGCCAGCAGATGATTGAATTTTATAAAAAGCGCGATGCAAATTTTGCAGATGTTCTTACCACCGCTGACCGGGCAATAGAGAAAAGTTATAACAAATTAACTCTTGCAGAAGGGCAAGAACTAGCATTGATGCGCGCTACTGGCATAAAGGTTAGCGATGATAAGGAAACAGTGCCAAACCTTATTGACTATAGCATATGGCTTAGCAGACAGGCGGGTGTTAGTCTATACCAAGATGACATTGAACGTGTAAAAAGTTTTGTTAGGAAGTTTTTAGCCGACAGGCTCAACACATACGGCTTCTCTGGCATGTCAAGGCAAAAGGTTATAGAGGATATAATCAGGCTTTGGCATGAGGAAGGTAAGGTAAGGATAGAAAAGGAGGATGAGCGTTCTCTTGAAGCCTTGATGGACTCTCTCATCCAACCCCACAGAGAAGAATTTAAACCTCTTGTTGAGCAATACTGGGCTACTGAGGATAGTAAAAAACGGCAATCTTTGGAAACACGAATAAACGCCATAATGGATACCATAAACGTATACAAAGGCACAGAAGCATCTGAGCTTGAACTGGCTGATGTTCTGTCTTTGGATGAGTTCTTAGAAACCCCATATGCCCAAAGATACATAGAACTTGCAAAACATGCACTTCTATTTGGGCAGTATATCCCGGAGTTTATATTTGCAGGTGCGGCAACAAGGCTTAATAAAAATTTAGAAGATTTAGGCTTACCTTCTACCGGTCCTATGTATCCATTAGATATCTGGAGTATTGCCGAAGAAGAAAAGATAGGTCTTATACCACCCAGCGGAGCACGCTTAAGACTTGGGATGGGGCCAAGACAGATTATCGCCTATAGGAGATACTTAGAGAACTTAGCCAGAGAGCAGGGTGTTAGTCCAAAGACAGTCCTTAAAAACCAAAGACTCGTCATCCATATAAACGATGAGATATTTGATATGGTCTTAGATGATTTTATCAAAAACGACTTTTATGGATTTAGTCCAGATAAGGTGTTCTTCATCAATGTAGACCTAAAATCAGGATATCTCCTTACTGAAGAGGGAAAACTCACCCCATCCAAAGATAGCCCAAAATTGCCCTATGGTCATGGCTATGCAAGTATGCAGATGGTAAAACCAGGCCTTGCCTTTACCATTGATATATCGCAGCAATCTACAGATAGAAATAAACAACTCCGTTATCTTAAAGGAGATATGCTTAGTTATCTTATAGACCATGATGCGGCTTTAATTGGCACACACAGGTTAAATGACCTAACCAAATTCACTCCAACTCAGGTTGTGGACATAGAAAAACTTGCCTTTGGTATGTATCTCATTGAACAAGGAAATGAGGTGATAGTGGATTCAGTTGAGAATCCGGAAAACCAGAAAGGCGGCCAGCTATTACAGAATAAGGATACAAGGAAGAAATTTCTTATAGAAGTTTCCAATTTTAGAGGAAGCCCGGGGCTTGATTCGTTGATTAAAAGAGGCGTAAATGTGCCATACAATGCCTTTAGACTCTTATATGACCTTAAAGCAGCAAAGAGGCTTCTTTTTCAGGGGATTTCTTATAATGTAAGATTTAAGGATGGTTACTTCTATTTAGAATCTGTAACAGGAGATGTTACCCAGCTTATAGATGCCAAAGTTGCAGGTATTAAAAGACAAGGTGAGCTAATCCACGACTTCAAAGAACTCGATAATCTTAACGACGCACTTACATTCTTAGGGCAAAGCGATGAAGAGATTAGGGTTGGCAAACTGATAGAGTTTTTTGAAGAGGACGCGGTTAAGAAAATAATAAAGCGTCTTGGTGGAATGGAAGGAAGAGCAGTTATTCTTATAGGAGGAACTCCAGGCGCAGGCCTCAAATATTTTGCAAATGTAATACTTAATGAACTTGGAAAGAGAAATAGGCGCGCTAACATCCTTTCTGCTTATAATTATTATAAAGACTGGACAGAGATGCCACACAGGAAAGATGGTACCCTTGATTTTGAATCGCCTCATAGCCTTGATATAGAGTTGTTGAGGTCACACGTTAAAGAACTGCTTAAAGGTAATACTGTGCAGATTCCTCAATATGACTTTACAGAAGGCAGAAGAACAGATATGACAACCAGCATAAGGCTTGAGGAGGGCGAGGTGTTGATTCTTGAGGCTATTCATGGTTTAAGCGATGAATTTTTAGCAATGGCAGAAGGTGTGCCTGTGGTTAAAGTGTTTGTTGATTCAGATGAAAACATTCGGCTCCTTCGCAGGATGGGTGAATATGCAAGTGAAAGAAAAATAGACCCTATAGTAACCATAGAAAGATGGGATCGGGTTAAAGAGGCCGAGGTTTCCTTTGCGAACCCCACAAGGCAGAAAGCAGAACTTGTTGTTAACACAGGAGATGTTGTGGAATTTAGGAAAAATGAAGTTTCCAAGATGCTTCCTGTTTTAAATAGTGCCTTGAACAGGGCTTTACAAGAGAACAAACACAGCGTTGCTGATAAGATTAAAGAACTCCAGCGATTCTTAAGCAGTCTGCCTATTGAGTCGATGGATAAATTAATTAAGGCTGCAAGGTCAAAACTGGCTATGCACAAGAAACCGGTAGTTATTGCTATAGATGGCATACATGGAGTTGGAAAGACAAGCACTGCAGAATTACTCGCAGGAATCATAGACGGAATTTACATATCCCTTGGCGAGATATACCGTGTGGTTACCTGGCTTGGGTTAGAATACGGTTTAGATATCCATAATCCAGAAGATATCGCAAAACTTAGAGGATTTTTATCGCAGATAACGACTCTTGAAAAAGACTATCACGTTAGGTTCATATGCGTCAAGGACGATGCACCTTTAGACATTACCGAAGAACTGTACACAGAGCGAATCAGCAAAAATGTGTCTGATTTTGCAGAATATATTCATAATGAAGTAATAGAGTTTTCTAGGGAAATTGTGGGAGCCCTCAAGAAAAGAGGTAAAAACGTGATAATTGAAGGACGGATTGCAGGCACTCACATCGCACCCGACGCCGATGCAAAAGTCTTCCTAAACGCAGATTATATTACAACAGCCTCAAGAAGGGTAGAACAATATATACAAGAAGCCGATATCTCTGGGGAACCTATGATTTTCAAGACCTCATGGGAAAGGCTTATTGCAAAACTTAAGAAAGTATATTTTGAGGTATTTGGTCCTATGAGCGAAGAGGATTTTGAACACAGACTTACATTATATGGCTACGAGGGCCTAAAAAATGAATTACTGGCTGAAATAAACTTACGACTTAAAGCAAGAGACGAAAGAGACGAAAATCATATCGAACAATATATGCCCCCCGTAGATGCCAAAGTGACCCAGGATATAATAAGAGTTGACACAACTGAGCTAAATATAAATCTTGTTGCAGAACTTATACTGGAACTTTTGACAGATGTATTTGCAAAAAGAGTCTCCGGTCTTAGTCCGCCATTTAAAAAATTTGACAACTTCCTTGAATATTACAATTACCTGGTAGATGAGAGAATGCATTTTGCCCAAGAGCAGGGCTGGATTAAGAAAATAAATTGGCAGATTGAAGAAGCGGCAATGGATTATACGGGAAGACCGGCTCAGATAGAAGTTACAGGAGAATCAGCAGAAGGCCGTTCACAGGAAGCAAGAAAGATTTTAAGGTGGATATTCAAAACAAGTCAAACACGCTATGACTTTATAGAATATTTGAGGCATTATCAGGTAGGCCATACCTCGCGCAATAGGCTTACTCCGTTATATGTAGCAGTGTATAACTATCTTTCCGAAAGGCCGCTTAACGATAGAAGGGTTATGGATGAAAATCCCGGCCTATTTATAGATAATCTTACAATTAAAAGCCATCCCTGGTATGGAGATTATGATTTGGCTAAAGAAGGTTTTGAGCCTAAAGAAGATATTACTCTTCCTGTTCCTCAAAAAAGGAAGATAAGAATACTGCTTATTGGACATGCTGAGAAATTCGGACATCCAGAAACATCCTCAAGCACGCTGTTAAGGGAGATACTTAGCAGGCTCCCCGCAGATAAATATGAGATTGAGATTGTAGCCAATGACGTTATTTATCAGGAAGTAATCCACGATTTTTCTGGGGATGGTTCTTATCAACGCAGGATAGGCTATCAATTTGAGCAGGATGGCGAATTCTACGATACAGAGAAAGGCGTTAAGTTTGTAAAACTTGATATAAATAACCCTCGTCAAAATCTATTAAGCGAGGATTTTCAGCCAGATGGCAAGTATGATATTGTTATTAACTCAAGGCTCGCCGTTCAATATGGTGAATACGAGGAAAAAGTAAGCCAAATCAGAAAAAATTCTATGCAATATTTAGCCGAAGGAGGAATTTTATTTTTTGATACAGAAACCACAGACCGCGCGGAAGTTATCCGGTTACAAGACGGAGTGTTCGTAGTACAAGAAAGGGTTATACCTTATCTTGATATATGGGCATATACGAAGAAGATAAAGCGGATTGTATTAGATGATAAAGGTACTCAGAGGGTAACAGATAAGCATAGAGATTTAATAGAAAGAGCATTTAGGCTGGCCGAAAGATATGCTGATATAAATACACCTATGTATGACAAGGCAGTAGTGGCAGACCTCTTGAGAAGGATAGACGAAGATTATCTTTTTATGCTCGCGGTTTTACTCTCAGGCGTCTCTATAGAAAAGATAAAAAAGCATTTTGACCCTGATATAGTTGAAAGACTTATCGCGATGAGAAAACATATGAAAGAGATTACGCCTGAGCCAGCTTCCCGTGTCGGGGAGTTTAATATCTTGCGCTCGAAATCCTGGTTTAATATCTCATTGGAAGGGCAAGCTATAGAAGACCTGAGACTTATCTATTCAGATGGAATATATGAAATTTACTTAGGCAGAATAGACAAAAGAGAGGTATTGTTAATAGATAAAAGATATAAAGGTAAGTTTATAAGAAGAGCATTGTCAATTGAAGAACCTCGGTATACAGAAGACGAACAGATATTTAAAAAAGCTGTTGCTTATTATCTAGAATATGCATATCGGGAAGTTGGCGAGAGTGTTTTATCCAGTGCCCATAGAGCATGGCGCTTATACAATTCTTATAACTTGTCCGATAGAAGGCCAGGCCCATGGTCTAATACGTGGTTAAGATTTTATGTTGCAGCAGTTATTCTCCATCGTCTTAAAGTAGAATTGTATAATGATATTTTAAATATACTCTCACGGCTTGATAGCGGTCAGGCCGTAGATATCGCTAAAGAAACAAGAACTCTCTCGCAAAAGCATAAGCTGGCACAAGAAGAAATAGAAGAATTACAGGAGATGATTGTCTACGCCTTCAATCCCCAAAAAATTATGCATAGGATAAATACTAAAACATCGAGAAGAATGCTTAACAATTTATTTAACCGCATGAGCAAACCCAAAGGAAAATTTTCTAGTAAACAAAAAGAAGAGATTATGCGGCTTTTCCCTGCGCTTAATCAATTCTCCCCGGAGGCGTTAAATCATGTTATGAGAGTAATAGAATCTATAAGCAGGCTTGCTAAGGGGGATATCAAATACTTCGAAGATGGTCTTAGCGCTGAAGATAAAGCACTTATGGCAGAGGAAGGTCTTGAGCGCTATAGAGCACACATACAGGAACTTCATATGAGATATCGTAATCTTATGCAGACCAATCCAAGCAATAAGACAATATTATGGCTGGCAGTTATTTTTCATGATATTGGTTATACCATATCCGGAAGTCATAGTCATAACCACCAGAGATTAGGAGTAGATATAGCAAGAAAGGCTTTAAGTGAGCTTGGGTATTTTGAAGAAGAAATCGAGTTAATTACCAAATTGATAGAAAATCATACAGCCACAGGAGAAGTCTCAATCGGAGAAAGGTCAGCGCGTTCGGCGTTAAAGATTCTTGAGGTAGAGGATGTGGATAGGCAACAAGATTTTGCCAATATGCTGTTAGTCCTTAACTCAATGGATCTGGCAGGATATGAGGAAGCAAGAAATAGGCTTAATCTGTTCTGGGTTGAAAGATATGTAGGTAACTCAAATATCGGTAGATTGAAAAATAAAGACTCCGATACTGAAAATTATATTGATAGATTAGAAAGGCTTACCTGCAGCCATATTATGGAAAAAGATAACCCGCAAAAACGCCAAATGATACACTCTGCAGTAGATAGTCTTATTGCATCGGATGAAATAGGATTATTCAAACGTCATTTTAATAGCACGCTCGAAGTTCTTTTTATACTTCCTATTGTATTTTATTTGGCAGGAAATGACCCAACCTATAGGAGTTCAGTTAAGTTATTCCGCTTCTTGACCCAGGCGGCTGAGCTCACCGGGCGCGAAGAAGGAAGAACTCCTATTATCTATGTGGATGAGAATTTAAGCACGATTCCAAAAGAGGAAAGAGAAGAGAAACTCCGCATATTGTTTGAACTTATAAAGGATATCCCTGATAATATGACACTCGCTGATGTAAAGGCACATCTGGATGAAAACGGCTGGAAGAGTTTCTACGGGATCGGCCTTATCTTTGAGGGAGAAAAGCTTACCCTCTCACTTAAAGATACTACCCAAATGGCAAGTTCTAGCGGAATAAATGGTGCTGGTCGACTTGCAAGCAGAGGAGAACCCGAACAACCAGCTCAATCCCTTGCTGCCAGTCCATTTAAAGGAAGGTTTGCTTTCCTTAATTGGCCAGTGAGAGTATTACTCATTGAACAGCTCATAATACATGAAGGCTTACACTATCTCTTAGCAAAACTCTTTGGCAAGGAAACCACAGGCCTTATCTTAAAAAGAGAAGAATTAGGCATAGGCATAAGATACCACTCTCCACCAGAGACAAAATACAGAGAACTTGATAAACTTCCCTTTGGCATAAGACATCTAGCATATTTATTAGATAGGTTTGTTTCAGAAGAACTAAAAGATAAACTTATCCAGAGACTCCCCGCTCTTACAAACATCCTCTTAGGCATAATCACCTTAAGCCTATTTCTTATATCTCCCGATAAAACTACCTACTTACCTATTATCTCTATAATAATCTCCGCTCGCGCCTTATACACAGGCCTTGTCGAATTCACCAAGAAAGGTGAGTTGCGTGAAATAGGGAGAAAAACCCACACCGACTTACTCCTTGTCATAGACACATTCTTAAAACAAGGAAAACCCGAAGAAGCCTTTAACCAGATAGGTTTATTGTTTCTAAGAACCGCAGACACAACTGACGTAGATACCCTATCCGGCCTACTGAATGAAGATGAAAGGTTTAAGGAAATAAAGGAAATAATTGCACTCTTACTTTCGCTTATACTTGACGAGACCCTAACTGAACAATCAGAAATAAGTAAAAAAGTAACCGGACTCTTTGGAACTAGGTATAAAAACTTAGATACCGATTATGTAGTTTCAGTAATCCAGGCAATAAGGAAGATGTTAAATACAAAAATAGCGCTGGATCTTTCTATAAGCAAAGAAGAGACCACTCCCGATATAATAGAACTTGTAGAAAAACTCTTAAAAGGCGATACCCAAGTTACCACAATCCCAAGAACGCAAACCCTTAGAGAACTACTAATAGAATTTAAGCAATTATAACCGTATCATTTTTAATGTAACATATTAAAAAATAAATATTTATGAAATAATAACTAAAGTTGAGTTTTAAGGTTTAGGTTAAGGCAAAATGAAAAAGCCAGAGGTCATAGGCGATAAGCCATAAGCACAGAATTAGAGGGCAAATGAAGCCTTCCATAACTCCTAGGGCTATTATCCCTCCCTTTGCTCGGGATGGTGAGCGTTAGGTGAACCAAAGGGTGCGGTTTTCCCCTCGTTTAGCTCGAAACTCTGCTGGCCGCGAATGTTAAATGGGTAATTTATAGTAAGAATAAACAAAATTTAGATGTTTGGGTATTGTAATTTTATTTTTGTTGGGTATACTTTTAGTAGTGGATAGTAGGAAATAAAGGTTATTTTTTTTAGTGACTTAAAAAGGGTGTTTAAAATTATTAAAAAATGTTTTTAATTAATGATATTTTATATGTACTTTCTAACATATTATAATAACATTTTCCTTAATTAAAGGGTGTAACAAATGATAGACTGGCAGACAGGTAATCACAAGTTCTGGTTAAAACTTATAACCTTGGTTATAGCCGAGGTGTTTTTATTTACCTCAATAGACCTTCCTTTATCAAAGCCCGATATCGCCCACGCCTCTCCAACTGAAAAATTAGCGCCGCCGTTAGTCACAGGCGGTCAATCCGATAAAGCCCCTATTAGAAAAGCAAGGCGAGTTGCCGGAGAAGACACATTACAAACTGCCGCACAAGACCTGCCGATAGTTGTTGAGGGAGATAATCTATTTAAAGCAATAGATAAAGCAGTTAAGCACATCTCTCAAGATGACATAGCGCAGAGTGGAAATAAAGACAATATCCCCGCCCTACTCTTAAATATCAATAACAGGTGGGTCCTTTTGTTGTTAAATACCTTAACAAGAGACAATATACCGCAAAACGTATTGGATATGTTGGGCTCTGAGATAGTAGAGCGCCTGATAGAAAGCGGTATGGAGCAGCCTGCAAGAGCAGACCTATCTACTGCGGATGCACCAGGCATGCAAATAAGCCAGGCTGTTTTAGGCGATGGCCGCTTATCGTTGAAATTAGACGAAAGAGGAGCTATCTTATTATCCGGAGAAGATGATAACAGATTAACCCTTGTTGATTTACAGGTAGATATGGAGAAGGTGCCTGATTGGCTGAGGCCGCCTCAACAAGGCCCTCCCGTCGCTGTCTCCACGTCTGCCATTTCAGTTCAGTTTAGATTTGTAAATCTTAATCTGTCCGCATCTGAAAGCACAGTAGAAACAGCAGAAGTAGCACCAGCTACACCCCTACAAGCAAGGCCAGCTAGCGCAGCGGAACTCAAGCGCGCCGAAGAAGCCCTCAAGCAAGCCCAAGCAGCAGCTATTCCAGTAACAGTTACAGCACACCCGGCAATACAAATTCCAGTCCGTATAGTTCCAGCAAAGCCAGTCCAAGTTATAGCGCCGCAAACAATCGAAACTGCCAGGGTTGGATTGACAGAAGCAATAGCCGCCGCAAGAGAAACCCTGAACCTTGTATCCTATAGGTCTATACCCCTTAAGCTGACAACGCCTCTTAGAAGACAGCTTGCCGAAGCTACTAAACTTTTAGGGGCAGAAGGTATAAAAACCCAAGCCATAACCCAAGCAATAGAGACAATAAAACAAGAACGAATTGTCCTTGAAACATATGCCCAGACCTATATCGCTACATTCGGTGCTCTGGATGAGGCTATGTCTAAGGCTATTCAATTGAAAGAAGATTTAGAATCCAAAGTTGTTAAAAAGTTCTTATCCGCTCAAGCTTCAATAAACCGCCTGTCAGGCCTCATACAGCAGGCAGTGGTTTTAAGTATGCGCTATAATCCTGAAAGACCCGCCTCTATAGATAGGGCACAGATAGAAACCCTTACCTTAGAACTCCAGCGAGAGATAGCCGTAGCCGAACCAAGAGCCCTATTAGAGACAAGAATAGCCATCGCTAAATTCGATATTGAAAGCCTTGAGAGCAGGTTAAAATTATATAAACCCACTGCCTCTATAAACCTTCCTAACACAACAAAGGCAATTGCCGAATTAAAGGCAAGGTTAGAGAGTGTTTCCGCTATACTGACAGCCGGCGAAGGAGTTATAACACCCATTCAGCTTAGAAAAGAAGCCATAACCCTTGAGATTGCCGTTAAAGCCATTAAGGCTATTTCCAAACAGGAACTGGCAGGCGCAACGCCGGTACCGCTACCGCTCTACGAGGAGGTTTTAAGAACAACCGCTGTTACGCCGCCTCAAATAGCAATGCAGGTACCCCAACAACAACCGGCTCTTATGATGGCTCTTATGAGACCCGGTAACGTTGCTCCAGTCGCAAGACAAATATCCGTAAAAACCCTGCCGCTTTCCCTTGTAAGCATCCTTGCGGGCATATCAGTAGGCATTTTAGTAGCCGTAGTATTTCCTGACTTCTCCCTGATCAGGCTGTTCCCTGACTTTGTCAACGCCGGCTTTGCAGAGGGCCTGATTAAGGTATTATTAAAGGTAGGTATTGTGATAGCGCTTGGCGTAGCCCATGAGTATGGCCATACCAAGGAAGCCCTTAGGCAGGGCGATGATACTGCCAAGAGAGAAGGACGGCTCACGCTCTTTAAATCCTGGAAGCACCTTGACGTGACAGGAACAGCCCTGCTTTTCCTGTCAACACTGATTATAGGCATTCCTCTCGGATATCTGAAACCCGTGCCCTTGGATGAAGACAAACTAAACCCTGAACAAAAACGCAAGATAGCATTTAAGGGGCCTATGGTTAATATTATGGCAGCCATACCCCTGATAGCGCTTGGCATCGTATTGGGCGACCAGCACAGCTTATTATCGGATTTAGCCAATTTTGCCATAAGGGTTAATATCGCCCTTTTAGCCGTAAACCTCCTGCCCTTAAAGCCGCATGACGGAAGCATGGTATTTCCAAAGTTAACTGACATGATAAGTCAGAGAACGCATCCGGTTCTTCTTGATGCCCTGGCTACCATAGCGAGGGTTGCGCTTGGTCTTATATTCGGTGCGTATGTCGTAGCTAGATGCGAGATGAGATTGCTGCAGGAGTTTCTTGAGAAGATGTTTAGCGGCGCATCAAGCGAGGAGGTGGAAAGATTTGTTGATTTATTCTATGTAGAACTTGAAAGTCATTTTGGTCTAGATAGAAGTACGATTTATAATAGCAAATATATGTCAAATAGCCTGGTTACTGTAATGTTAGAAAAGACATTTGCAAAACACATGAAACAAATTGGAGGAATATTGGTTGATACGGCTGAAGGCAATTCCGCTATTAACAGCGAGGTAGCGAAAGAAGACGCAAGTCATGCAATAATCCATGCAATAGACAAGGTTCTTAAAAAAGCCCCTCAGGCGCTTGATATGAACCGGATAACAATCCCAGAAAGGGAAAGAGAAAGAGGTGGCCGGGTATCTATCGGCGAAGAAAACGTAGCAAGATTAAGAAGTCTATTAACAGCAGCGCTTGTTGGCGAATTGCGTAAGGGGCCGATGGCATCAGACACCGAGAAAGCAATTGAAACCTTTGTTACCCAACCAGCCGGCGAAGAAGGAAAATCTATTGTTGATAAAGTTATGGGATTAGTAACTGATGCCAGGCTATTTGAAATGGTTGCTTTTATGGCTAAGATAAAGCCCGAAGCCGCTGCTTTTGAAGCTGCAATGCCAGCGTCTAACGAAGTAGATATGGCAGCAGCGTATCAGGCGCCACCACAAGCAGTAGCCATTGGCGCCAGGCTTATTACGCCAGAGAGCAAAAGAGCCGCAGAAAGACTTGGCATAAGGAATAAGTTTGCCGTCGGCTGGTTTGCGGCAGTTCGGGAAGTTTTGTTATTCTTTACCAAAACGTCTCGCGCCATCTTAAATTTGCATGATCCCCAGAGCGAAAAACAGAGAGCCCAGCGCGCTATAGGGCTTATAGCGATATATGGGGTTTCGGCAGCAGTGCCGATTATAACCATCCTATCCCTTGTCTTTAAGACCGACATGTCAGCTCTCCCCATAGCGCTTATCGGTATTTTAAGCCTTCTCCTTGCCAATATTATTACCCACGGCCTGTATAATACAATAGCAATTATGACAGGATGGGCTTTGTTGGATGTGCTTACACAAATGAAAGGGGTCATTCAGCCCTGGGTTGTTATGCCAGGTACTGATAGCGGGGCAATGGTACCCTATGAAGGAGGCTTAACCGCAGCCCCAGGAGCCAGCTTAGGATATCTAGATATGTCAAGGTTAACCCCCGGCCAAAAGGTAGAATACCTGCTTCTGTGCATGAAAGCAACCCCGGAGAGGGTCTTAGAATTTTTTAAGGCATACGCGCTAAGAGAACAGGATACCCGCGACTTCTTAAAGGTACTCCTGGTTAATATGGGCAATGAAGATGAAGCCGTAGCCATTAACGCAGCAGAGGCGCTTAGTTATCTAATGACTACCCTTACCAAAACTAGAACCCCGCGGCAAATGTTTATAAGCGCGCTTAGAGAAGCGGCTGAGGACGAAAATGCAGTTGAGTCCTTTGCGGTTTTTATCAGGCGCCACTTTAAAAAGAGCGACGCTTTTAGCAATATGTGCACATCCTTTATGCATGTTTTTGACAGGGCAGGGTTATCAGGCGCCCTAAGGCGGCATATAGAAGAAACGCAAGATATCGGAGAATTGTGCAATATTGCCGCTTTTATGGGAGAGATAGCAGAAGTTAAAGACCTGAACGTGCTTCTACGCCTCTTAAATCGTTTACCCAGAACAAGGGTTCGTTCTGAGATAAAAGAGCTGGTGTATGCAGTGGTAGGGTCAATAAATAAGATTATTGGAAAGTCGGAGTTAGATGTTGTATTGAGCGTCCACTTCGGTATCGTAAGACGAGATATGTGGTTTTCTGTTTCCGGCGCAGGCATCGCAGTCCCAAAGCCCGAAAAAGACCAAAACAGAGGAAGTCTGGATTATTTGTTATTGAATGCGTTGAAAGCGATTGCCGCCAGCGACACCTACGGCATAAAGATAAGGGAGGCGGCGTTAGTTTTAATAGGAGAAATCAGGGCACTCGCGAGCATGGAGTATCTTATTGAAGCATCAGCAGGAGAAGGAGCGCCTCAGGGGGTTAGCAGAGAAGCGATACAGAGAATTATTAATGCCTTAGAGGCAGGCACTACCGCAGGAAGCGCAAGTCAAGCGGCAAAGCCAGCCGGAGGGGCTTCTGTAGGAAGCGCAAGTCAAGCGGCAATTTCAACCGGCGAATCTCCTGCATTACCAGCGCCAGCCGCCGACAAGTCTTCTGTATTACGACAGGCAGCCAGCGCTTTAGTCAGCGGCAATGCGTATGGATATGCCCATATGATATGGAGCAGTTTGCCAGAGTTCAGTGTGCCGCTTAATACCGCGGCATCATATATCAGGGCGTTTTCTAGGCTCTGGGGGGATTTTGAAGAAGGGTTAAAGGGCAATTTCTTTATAGAGATTGAGAAAGGAACCGCGCTTGATACGGCATTAAAATCCGACGATTGGTTTAAAATTATAGTGCCTTTATTTTTATTCGGCCTTGTAAATGGGGATAAGGATATCCAGAAAAAGTCCGCCTATACCCTATCCGAGTTTATTGTAGCGTACCAAAGAAGAATAGTAAATAGACGCAGATTCGCGATTGCCTACCTCATAAGGGCAAATGGGCGTTATAGCGAAGGCATTAAAGCGGGCCTGGCGCAGGCGCTGCAAAGCGACGATGAAACGGTTTTTAAGATGGGGCTGTATCTTGCGGAGTTGTTATGCAATAAATATACGGAAGAAATTATGGGCGAAAAACTGGCAGATTATTCATACCTAAAAGAGGAGATAGAAAAGCGCGTGAGCGTTGATGAGAAGCCGGGCTTTGTGCTGGCGGCAATGGAAACCCTGTCAAGGATAGGGGATCCCGCCAGGGCATGCAATACGCTGGTAAAGATGTTCTATCATCCAGATGGAGCCGTTAGGAATGAGGCTGTCAGATTATTGAGGAGTTATGTCAGCCAGGGAAATGACAGTCCGTGGCAGGTGTTTGTCAAGGACTTTATACCCCTTCCCTACACGGACGGCTTGTCAAGGGTGCTCATCAGGGTTTCTATGGCGGTAGCGCAAGCGCCTTGCAAAGACGAAGACTCACTTATAGCCATAGCGGATATCAGTCCGGAGCAGTTATCCGGATATTTTATGGAGGTATGCGCTAAGCTGAGCGAAGCTATGGCCAAATACCCGGCCGAAGGGACTTCGCCCTGCAAAGATGCCTTCAGGATGAAATTTATGCTGGCGATATACACGCACTTAACAGATAAAGAAAAAGCTTTGTTAGAGAAAGACCCTGTCTTTGAGAGGTATAAAACGCGATTTTTGGAAAAGGCAGGCAAAGAGCTCAAGGATATAACAGAGGCCGAGATGATAAAAGGCCTGGAAGAACTTGTTCTGGAAAACATACAGGAAACTGCCGAAAGCGTTTTTCAGGCCCACGGGGTCAGGGTTGAAGAGGTTTCGGTATTTGATAGAGATGCCAATAATTTTACGCTTAAAGTCAAGGTTGAGGGAAAGCCCTATGTTGTTGTTCTAAGAATGTCCACGCTTATACCCTTACGCTCGGCAGAAATGGCTACGGCTCTTATCGAGGCCGGAAAGCCATCGGCAGATGCGGATGCGGACTCTTTTACAGGCAACGGCTTAAGAGGCCATCTGGGAGGTATTCTGCTAGCGCTTAAGCATCGGACAGGCTATGAATTCGCCGGCATAAGCTCAACCAACCTGTCTGAGCTGGTTGAGGAGCTTTTTGAAAGCGGCACAGAGAGCGAGATAACGGAAAAGACACTCTCGCTAAACTTAAAACTTAACCAGTTATTGGAAAATAAAAGAGATTACCGCGGTATCATAACCGCATTGCGCAATTTTAATTCAGAAAGGGCTAAGGCCCAGAAGACACGGCTTAGCGCGCGGGCTTTTGGCGGGCTTCTTATTGCGCTGGCTAAACTCAGCGATGAGAAATTGAAGGGAAGGCAGCCCGCAGGGCTAAGATTTGAAAATGCGTATGGCTTGAGCGATACCGATATTGAAATTATGAATAACGGAATTTTTGCCTGCCGCCCCGAGGATATTCTGAGCCGTATTAAAATCGCGTCTTTTGGGAGAAATGTATTTAGCGTCATGGGTATTTTAGTAGGCATCGATAAGGATAGCAGCAATCTTTGCCTGAAAGGAGTTGATTTATCAAAGCGCAAAAGGGATCTTGAGGTTTTTGCCGCAAATATGGCAGGCCTATTAAAGGAGTATTTTAAAATTCAGGGGGATTTAAGTATCGCGCCTTGCGGCCCGGACAGCATAGGCGAATACTACCTAACAATAAGGCAGGACGGAAAAAAAGACCAAATAAGAAGACTGGTTTTAGAGGATATGCAGATACAGGCCGGCTCTTTTGCGGCAGGGACAGTCAAACTGTATAACGGTAGTAGTGACAAAGACTTCCGCTTCGCGCATAAAGTTAAGGTCTCTCCTGAGGATTCAGGCCAGGAAACTCCTTCGGCTAGATATAGAATTGACGGCCTTGAGATTATAATACCCGATAAGAATGCCTTAACAACGGATGATATGGAGGTTCTTCTGTCTGAGGCAGGCAGTTATGATGCTATGACAGGGCATATCGCAGCCATTTTTGAGATGTTAATTAAGGGGGTAAAAGATGACAACTATTACAAGCGCAGCGGTATCCATATATACGCCCTCGTGCTAAGTTTAACCAAATCCAATCCCAGCAAGGTAATAAGAGACTACGCGATAGAGACACTTTTGGAGGTAATTAAAGAACGCGCCAGGATGCTTTTAACCTCAGCAGAAGCCAGTATTGTAATTGATGTAGACAAGAGAGCTCTAAAATCACACCTTACAGCCTTCGCAAGAGATGCATCCTTTCCTGAGAGCGTTGCCCGCCTTGTCTTAAAAATTTATAAAGAGATTATTCTGTCGCCGGAGGCGTTTAAACGTGAGAATAATTATGCGCTCGTTACAGACGAAGATAAAGCCAGGTTAGAGGCGGAAAACCTGAAATTTCTGGGTGATATTCTTTCAAACCTGAGCCGAAATAAAAACATTAGAGAAGGTATGCAGAGATTGCCGAGTGAGGATTCCTGCGAACTAATCGGGCTTTTAGGCAAGATAGCCTCTGCCGACAGTAAATACGAGAGTGTTCTTAACGGGTTTATTTCAAGCATAAGCCCTGAGGCAAAGGTGGATTATATCAAATCCTTCCTATCCCCGGGCAGGCATATTATCAATGCCAATACCTTGAAAGCCGTATTATCCCATCTGGATACAGACGAGCCTTTCCAGGACGCCCTGCTGGGCGCCTTCAGCCAGAATGCGGATATTGCCTTTGGTTTTTACGACAGACTGGTATTTCCTGAAAACAGCCCCGCTAGGACCGTATGGGATAATCTGTTTGCGGAAATTGCAAAACGCGCAAAGATAGAAGTGTGGAATAAACCCGGGATAGCGGATAAACTGAACGGATTAGAAAACAGGAATAGTTACATCAGGCTTTTGACAGAATTATACAACCATCCTGAAACACCGAAAGATTTTAAAGACGGGCTTGAAAAAATACTCATTGAGACCAATGTCTTTTTAAGATTTTTGACAGAAGCCACGCAATATGCGGACACGGCTTCTGATAGGCCGTATTCAGCAAGGATAAGGGCGTTGTTTCGCTCCTTAACCGCGCATCCCCTTGCGGCAGATTTTGTGGTATGGGCATGTTCGGAGAATGGAGCGTCAACTAAAAGAATACTGAAAAATTACTTTGATACCTATAGTGAGTTTGAAAACGCTGTTATGCAAAACGCTTCTGATACCGAAAAGACAGCAGCAATAATGCACGGGGTGCTGAAGGATAAGGGAAGGGATGAGGCCGCTTACGAGAGAAAGGTAGCGTTTATCCTGACCGAAATAAACAAACCGCACAAGGGTGATTTAAGGGAAAAACTAATAAAATTGCTTTTAGGCGATTTAGACACCCTGTTTAGATTGCTGGGCATTATAAGGAAAAAACCCACGGAGGATAGAGGTTATCCCACCCTCAATTTCATAAAAGAAATAGCCAGCCATCCGGATGCAAAAGCGATATTGGCGTATGCCTATCGTCTTGCTTCCGAGGATAAAGCAAAACTTCAGCCCGAGCATGAATTTATGGCGGCAAAAATAATAGAAAAATCAACGGACATCCTTACGCGGCTATACGCGGCAATATTCCTGTTTGAGTTCGGCAGGGAAGATTACAGAGACAAATTCAAGGCGCTATTTCAAGCGATACCGAAAAGCATCCAAAGCATAGAGATAGGCATGCCAGAAGAAAAGGACAGGGTAAATTATATCTTAAAATGCGTAACATCGATGCTCTCTTTCATTAGTGCCACGCCTTCCGAGTCAGCGGAAAAAAGCTCTGGAGAGATACGCCAAGGCGCAATTGATACCCTGGTCAATATGGGAGTGGCCGTTATCCCGTTTTTAATAACAGCATTACCCCCCAGTGTAAACATTTTTCTTAGAGGAAAAGACGGTACTGCCATAGGTTTTGATAACAGCGAAAGCGCTGCCAGGGTTCTTGGCGAGCTTGGCGCTAAAGCTAAGGAGGCTATCTCTGTTTTGCGCGAGGCAGCAAAGAGGGAAGGACATGCCAACGAGAGGATAGCCATGCTAAATGCCCTGAGCGAAATCACAGGCAAGGAACCAGACAGCGATACCATAGGAGCGTATATAGCGCTACTGGGGGATACTGATAACGGCGTCAGCGCCAGGGCGAGAGAGGTTTTAACTGGTATTATTACTGAAGAAGCGGTTAAATCAGCCCTTGAGGGCGCATTGGAAGATAACCGAAGCGCAGTCAGAGAGGCCGCGCTTAAATTACTGCAAGATAGAGGCCTTCTTAGCCCGCAATTAGAACTACGCAAATACGCAGCTGATTTGAAAGATGAAACCTCTCAAGTCCGCGAGGCCGCAATAGTCGGGCTTAGAGCCCTGTTAGCATCTAACAAGGATGGAATAAAATCCGAAATAACAGAAATACTGAAAGGGATGCTGACAGATAAAAGCGCAGAAATCAGAAATGGCGTATATGAAATGTTGGAGGCGAAAGGGCTCCTGACAGATGGCTTAAAAATAGCAAAATTTACAGCCGATTTGTCAAGCCCTGCTCAAGCGATTCGTTTAAGCGCCTATGGTTCTCTTGGCGAGTTTGGCGCTAAAGCTAAAGAGGCTGTCCCTGTTTTGCGCGAGGCAGCAAAGAGGGAAGGATATAATACCAACGAGAGGATAGCCATGCTAAATGCCCTGAGTTCAATCACAGGCAATAAACCAGACAGCGATACCATAGGAGCGTATATAACGCTCCTGGGGGATATTGATAACGGCGTCAGCGCCAGGGCGAGAGAGGTTTTGGCGGGTATTATTGTTGAACAAGCAGTTAAATCAGCCCTTGAAGGCGCATTAAAGAGCGGCGATGACAAAATCCGCACAGCCGTATTTACCTTATTATCGGATAATCAACTCTTGGCAGACGGCTTAAAAATAGCAAAATTTACAGCCGATTTGTCAAGCCCTGATAGAGCAGTTCGTTTAAACGCCTCCGCTTTTCTTGGCGCGCTTGGCAATACAGCCCTGCAGGCAGTTCCCAGCCTGCGCGGGGCAATAGCCGGGGAGCCAGATGCTGGTTTCAAAATATCCCTGCTAAATGCCCTGAGTTCAATCACAGGCAAGGAGCCAGATAAGGAAACCGTACAGATATATATAAATCTATTAGGGGATCCTGATGCGGAAGTTAGCAGGAAGGCAAAAGATATTTTAGTTGCCATACCCAATGAATATATAATAAATCTTATAAAACCAGCATTAACAAACCCTAACAGAGCAATTCGTGCTCGTATACTTGAGATTTTAAAAGTCAAAGGCGCCTTTCCGTTAGGCACTGCCTTAACTGAGCCTAAAGAACCAATCGCCCTTGAAGATTTTATGAAAGGTTTAGGCCTTACAGATGATGAGAGGGCATTTCTTAAAGCCGCAACAACCGACCTCTATGAACAGGTGAAGACAGACTCTCCTTTAATAGGCCGTAGCGAGGAACTCGGAAAAATCATAACCACACTTTCAACGCCCGAAGGCACTATGAGTAATCCAATTTTAGTAGGAGAACCCGGGGTTGGCAAGAGCTTGCTGATAGAATATTTGTCTGTAATGCTTGTCAGAGATGAGATAGATAATAAGTATCTAAGTGGCCGTAGGATTTTAGCTCTAAATAAGCAGGCCCTGGGTAATCTTGCACAGATGCCTGCTAATCTAAAAAAGCTGGCAGATATTCTGAAAAAGACAAACAATAAAATAATTCTCTATTGGGATGAATTTCATACCTTAACCCAAGGAATTAACGGCACAATAGATAGGAATAGTAGCGATGTACTCAAGCCTGCATTAGCAAGAGGGGATATTACTATAATCGGAGCCACTACGGACAGGGAATATAAAACATATATTGAACCGGATAGGGCTTTGGTACGCAGGTTAAGAAAAATAGAAGTTCCGGAACCGAGTGCCAATGAAGCCATAGATATTCTCTATGGCTTACGCGATTGGATGGAAGCTAAATTTAATGTAAAGATTAACACCAGCGCCATAAAAGAGGCTGTTAGGTGCAGCTTACTCTATCTGCGCAGTAAATGCTTGCCTGCAAGCGCCAAAGACGATGCGTTGCAATTTGCCATAAATACTGTAGTTGCGAGAGTAAGCAAATTAGAGGAGCGGAGAAAGGGTTTGTTAGCCAGGCTTAAAGTGGCAGTCCGTATGTATATAGAGGCTAAAAGAAAAGACGCCACTGAAAATAGCAAAGATGCTATCGAACAATACAATAGAATTATTGAAACTCTGAAGGCCTATAGCGAAGTTTTGAGACAGAAAGGCGAGTTATCCGGAGGAATGCCTATTATTAACGAAGCTGATGTTCGCGAGGCTGTAGCCGAGCTTACAGGTATTCCGGTGGCGAATTTAAAACCAAAGGATGCCAGAAGATTTAGGAATATGGAAAAAAATCTCCGGGGCTCAGTAATTGGCCAGGACGAGGCGATAGAGGCAGTTTCGAATGCAGTAAGGCGGCAAAGGGCAAAAGTTAAAGATGCCAAGAGGCCAGCAGGCGTTTTCCTCTTTGCAGGGACCACCGGCACCGGTAAGACAGAGTTAGCAAAGGCATTGTCAGAGTTTGTATTTGAGGATGAGAGCGCTTTGCTCCACTTTAATATGACTGAGTATCAGGCAGAACAACAAGTCTCGCGCCTGTTTGGCGCTTCGCCTGGTTATGTAGGCTATGATGAAGGCGGCCAGCTTACAGAAGCAGTTCGTAATCGGCCTTATAGGGTAATACTTTTTGATGAAATTGAAAAAGCCCATCCAAAAGTGCTTGAAGCGCTTATGCAGATTTTTGAGGAAGGCAAGATGACTGATGGACAAGGAAACACAGTAGATTTTTCCAAAACTATTATTATAATGACTACAAACCTTGGGACGCATGACATCCGGGATCAGCTGGTAGACTTACAAAAGCAGCTTGATAGAGCCACTAGCGATGAGGCAATAAGCAGTATTCTTGAACGAATGAATGAATTGATTAAATATAGCGTTGAGAGAGCAATATTTGATAATATAAAGTCAGAGATTAGAAATCGTATCGACGAGACTATTATCTTTAAAGTATTGGCCAGAGAACACGTTCGTCGGATTGTCTCTATTATGGTTGAAAAGGAGCTAAGACAGGCTAAAGAACAAGGGGTCAGCTTAAGAATAGACAACGAAGTCTATGATGTTCTTGCCCAAGAAGGATATGATGTTATAAATGGCCTAAGGCCACTTAGGCGTTTAATTGTAAGTAAAATCCAGACTCCTTTAGGCGATTATTTAATGGGACGAACTGGGGATGGGGCCCCTTCAGAAGGGGTTATGGCACACATCTTCGTTGGAGAGGAAGGAACATTTAAATTTGACTTTACCCCAGGCGCCAGTTTACTAAAGCGCGCAGAAGTAACACCTGAGATTAGACGTGCTGTTGAGTCAGTGTTAGAGCTAATCGGAAATACTGGAAGCGAAGATGGAGCAAATTTAGATATTTTAGAGGCTCTTATGCAATTTGATAACAGGGTGCCAACGCCTGAACAATTTAAGGGTGAATATGGGCCATTTTATGCAAGGAAGGCGGCATTAGAACCATTGACAGCAGTGACAGGCGTCGAAGAATACGACGCAGGAGAAGAGGACGAGGCATTAATCAATAAGGTTAGATTAACTGCTGAGAAAGAAAATTTACAAGAAAAGCTTGAAAGGGTAATTAAGAATTACGCAGGGCTTATAAGAACAGGCGCATCTAAAGATAGCGGGGATGCGATCAAACAATACAATAAAATTATTAGAATCCTGCAGGACTATAATAAAACCTTAAGGCAATTAGGCGAGTTATCCAGCGGAACACCTGTTATTGCTGAAGCGGTTATACCTGAAAGAAAATCCGCAGGTGAGAATCCAGCGCAAAGAAGAGCCAAAAGGTTTCTGCGTGCGGAAGAAGAACTTTGCAAAGACGTAATTGGCCAGGATGAGGCGGTAAAAGAAATTGCAACAGCAGCCTGTCTTCTAGAAACAGGAATGAAAAATCCTAATAGGCCAGCAGGTGTTTTCCTCTTTGCAGGAACCACTGGCGTTGGTAAGACAGAGTTAGCAAAGGCATTGGCAAAGTTTGTATTTGAGGATGAGAGAGCTTTGCTCGACTTTAATATGAATGAATTTATGGAAAAACACTCTGTCTCGCGCCTGTTTGGCGCTCCGCCTGGTTATATAGGCCATGATGAAGGCGGCCAGCTTACAGAAGCAGTTCGTAGGCAGCCTCGCAGGGTAATACTTTTTGATGAAATTGAAAAAGCCCACCCAGACGTGCTTAATGCCCTTATGCAGATTTTCGAAACAGGCAAAATGACTGATGGACGGGGAAACATAGTAGATTTTTCCAACACCATTATTATAATGACTACAAACCTTGGGACGCATGGCATACAGGGAGTTTTAAAACAATTTGAGGAAAAACTTAAGGCATCCGAAACGGATTCGGCAAAAGATGTAATTCTTGCAGAGATGAATGATTTTATTGCTGATAGTATTAATAAGGCAATAGAAGGAGGACAAGGGATACCCATAGAGATTAGGAATCGTATCAACAAGACAGTAATCTTTAAAGTACTTGCTGGAAAGTATGTTCGTCAGATTGCCCCTATTATGGTTAAAAAAGAGCTAAAGCAGCTTGAAGAAGCAGGATTCAGCTTAGAAATAGACGATAGCGTCTATGATGTTCTTGCCCAAGAAGGATATGATGTTATGAATGGCCTAAGGCCAATGAGAGAATTAATTAAAAACAGAATCCTCAACGAGTTAAATCGTTATATACTAACAAAAATAGCCGAAGGCTCTGTTGGGTCACAAGAGGCTATAGTGCGTATTTCTGCGGGAGAATCAAAGGAATTTATTTTTCAGGTTACCCCAAAATTACCAGAGCGCGCAGAAATAACCCATGAGATTAAACCTGCAGCTGACTTGGTATTTAAACTAATCGAGGAGGCTATTGTTGATTTAGGCGTCAGAGTAGATTTCACTGTTTTAGCTGAATGCCTGCAACCTAAAGGTAGTGTTATAGAGGCGGAGGTTTCTCAACCTGATACGGCAGGGTTAGAATTATCGGCTGAT
Source organism: Candidatus Omnitrophota bacterium (assembly GCA_020052955.1). Taxonomy (GTDB): domain Bacteria; phylum Omnitrophota; class Gorgyraeia; order VGKN01; family VGKN01; genus JAGVOB01. Next base: position 89,913 of record JAGVOB010000004.1, read on the forward strand.
GGTATGCGCTGGATAACAGCCCAAAATAACGATCCTAACTTAGAAGATAGCGGCACCGCAGCATTTATCAATGAAATAACTGCTATGACAGGCGCAAATGAAAGAGAATTAATAAGGAGATGGCTTAAAGAATTTGTCCGTATCGCTAAAGCTAATAACGGCGCAGGGTTAATAGCCCTGGGCTGGAAGATAGAAAACAACATGTTAATCCTTGAAATAAAAAGAGGAGGCCTTGTATTAGCCGAAGAGGAGCATTTACTTAAAAACCATTTTAGCGTTGAGGTCAAAGATGTTGCTGATATAGAACGGGTTACCGCAGAGCTTTTAGCTAAAGGCATAACCAATGTTCGCCAGGCATTGCTTGAACTCAAAGCGCTTATACAGAAGCAACAAGGCAGTCAGTTCGGATTTAGAGAAAATACAGATGAGGTTGGGTATTGGTTGGCAATCCCGCTTACCGGACTTCATCCAGACGAAAATTTAGCGACAGCAATGGTGGCCGGGGCAGGATTCTCCTTGACATTGCCGCCGGTTATTGAGGATAGCGCTTGGATACAGGCAGCTAATAACAGCGTAGGGGAAAAGGACCCTGCTATAACAGGATTTACCGAAACGGTATGCGGGCTTGCAACATCCGCGGAGGCCGCGCAGGGCCTGATACGGGAATGGCTGAAAGAGTTTAGCCGTCACGCCAAAAACCATAATACAGCCGGAGCAAATATAAGGCTGGGCTATAAGGTTGAAGGCGATAGGCTTGTCCTTGCAATAAAAAGAAGAGGTTTTTTAACGCCTGAAGAAGAAAGGTATCTTAGGACTAATCTCGCCCCAGAGGTTAGAGGCGTTAGAGATGTTGATAGGATAGTTCAACAACTTGTAGAATCCGGCGCAGGCGATGCTATTCGGCAAACATTGGTAAAGATAAAGGCGCTTGCGAATGAACAAGCCGGCCGGTTGGGATTTAACGAAAACCCGGACAAGAACGAAGTTATTTATTGGTTAGAGATTTCGCTTGCTGGAGCCGGAAAGCCCGCTCCAGCCGTCGGAAGTTTCGCCCCTGCCTCAGGAGGCTCAGCGTCTGAGAGGATGGCGATTCCGCTAGCACAGCCACCTGTCGCAGCTCCAGCGCCGCAGGACCTTCTTGCCAATGAAACTGCCCGGCGGATTATTGCAGATGTGCACAGCCGGATTTTTGCCAAAGTAAAAGGGACTCTTACAGAAAGGCTTATTAAGGCAGTTGCTACCGACGATCTCAAATTCCTTAATTCTGTTGAACCGCTGGAAGATGCGCAGCAGCTTACAATCAATGACCTTATGCAATTCTGCCAGAAATTTGATTTGGACAAATGGCGCTTAGCCGTTGTTTTTAATTCAGGGCTTAATCATATAGCGCGGCTGAGGTATTATCTAAAACTTAAGGAACTTCAAGCGCTTAAGAATATGTTGCATAAACAACTTAAAGAGGCAGGCGTTGCTGTTGGGGGCGCAGGCATATCAGCGCCTCTTTCTCAGGTATCTGCTGAATTTAGAGGACAATACGGGCCGTTCTTTGCCATGACCCCCTCGCCCGTTACGGAATTTACAGGCCAACAGCGGGCATCCAATAACGATTCAAGGAAAAAAGATAAATTATTGCAAGATAGTATTACGAGTGCGTTACAAGGGATGGTATCCGAATCAGATAAACCGCTGATTAAGGAGTGGTTATCAAGATTCGTTCGCATTGCCAAGGCATATAACCGGGACTCCGTTTTCATAAATTTGAAATGGCATATTGGCGATGACGGGACAATAGCCCTTGAAATCACGAGAAACGGCAGCCTCTCTGCCGAGGAAGAGAGATTGCTTAGTAATAATCTTACCCCGGATGTTGCAGGTGCTACTGACGTAGATAGGGTTTTCGGCGAACTCACCCGCCGGGGATTAGGCAGTCTTGACAGGGATTTAATTATGCTAAAGGCGCTTGCGCAGCAGCGAGAAGGCGCCAGTTTCGGGTTTAAGGAAGATTCTCTCGAGACGGCTTATTGGCTTGTAATTAAGCCTGAACAAAAAGCAGCACTTGTTGGAGCAGTGCAACCGTCGCTTATAGGGACTCCTGATGCAGAAATGCGGAGAATTGTCCGCGAAAGCGACTTATATCTCAGACTAAGAGGAACTGTTTCAGAAAGAGTTATCAAGGCGGTTGCCCTTAATGATGAAAGATGGGTTAAATCCACAAAGCCGCTAACAAATAAACAGGCCTTAACCGCCGAAGAATTTATAGCGTGCCTGTGGAAAATGGAAAACTGGGATACATATGTTACTATTTTGCAACTACGCGCTTTACCCAACAATGTTCTTGGGGAGATTTTGGAAGAAATTGGGGAAACCCGCAGGCAACTTTCTATCGTAATAGACGAGTGGAACCAGCAGGGAAGGTTTACAATGCCGCAAGCCGCAGGAATTCAGCAGGTAATGGTTGGTAGTCCCGGGGGTGTTCAGGTAGTAAGCGGTGGTGTAACAGTAAGAGTTAATATCGGAGCTGGTTCGCAAACAACAACTGGGACAATTATTCCTGACAATGGGTGGTATGGAATCACAAGCTTCTCTTATTTGCCTTTATGGGCGAAGAATTATATAGAAGCAATGTACCCGTCTGCACAGCAGCTTCACGGAGTTATAACAGAGTCAAGTAATGGTGTCCTTCTGGAAAGGTTTGTAAAGGCGATAGCTGTTTCCGATGATACCTACCTTAATTCTTCAGAGCCGTTGCCAGACGCGGACAGGTTTACACCACAAGACATTGTGCGGTTTCTTGTCATCATAGATCAAGAAATCTGGGACCGGAAGTATACGTATTTAAAAGAAAGGTTTCCCGATCTAATGGCTGCTAGCAATATCCAGCGCGCATTCGAAGTCGTTTTTAAGCAAATCGTTAACATAGCGCTAGCGCAGCTTAAAGGACCAATAGACTCGTTGAAGAGATATAATATGCTATTTACTCAAATGGCGATTACCATGAAACCCTACAGCCTTGATTTGACAAAAGAAGAGGCCGGCGCGCTATGCAAGGGTTTGTATGAGAAATACAGCGCTGATACCAAAACAACATTAATTGATTCTCCTTCCGCATTTACCTCTTCCTTTATTACTGGTATACCGTCTGCGCTAATCTTTGATGCATGGAAGGACATAATAGAAAAATATCTTTCCGATCTTGGGCAAAATACAGAGGTAACAGCCGCGCTTTCCGATATAGGATTGACTATTAGGGGAATTCAGGATGCATTCGCTCGCCTCTCGTTAGGTGAAGAAGTTCAAATACAGGGCAAGCCCTACAAACTGAACATCCACTTTAGGGACGGGCCTTATGAGCTGGGAGATATCGGCCTACCTGGTTTTACATACACTGAAAATAATACCCTCCATATCTTTCTAAGCGATGCTATCTACGCAAGCTATGGCCTTTTTCACGAGGTCTTAGAACACATAATCTTAGCCAATCATTCTGATGAAAACGTAAGGGAAAACGCTCACACCATAGCCGCAGTCTTGGAAAACATATCCGAAGAATATCTTATACCTCTAAGGGCAATGGAGCAGATTTTGGCAATGGATTATGGAGAGTTGAGAACCTTTACCACTAAATATGAAAGAGTATTAGAAGAGATAGACGCCAAATTCCCCGGTGATAAATACACCAATCTAAGGACATTTGTCCTGCAATTTGCCGAGGAAATGCATAATCACGTATTGAGCATTTCGCAAGTTAAGGTAGAACGCATAAGGTTAAAGCCAACTAGCAGCGTAGCGCAAGACATTATTTCAAAAGGTCTTGGGTTGTTAGAATTAACCCTTACAGAACGGCTTGTCAAGGCAGTTGTCGCAGACGACTTTAAAATCCTTGATTCTGCAGAGTCCCTGCCAGAAGATCAAAAACTCACTGCCGGGGAGTTAGAGAAATATCTTAATCTCGCCGCAGAAGGAAAGGTTTTGCCTATTCGAACCTTAAGAGATAAATGCCCTGCCGAGCTGCTTGATAGATATCTGGCTGACTATATAGGGCTTAACAAAGGCCTTGCTGATTTATCGCTATGCTGGTCGGGCGTAAAAGAGATGCCAAGCCCTGCCCCCGAAACCATTCTTATCTCGTTAAAAACCATATTTTCCCTGATTGCCGACGCTTTCAAAGGAAGATTTTATAGCAATGAAATTGTGGTAAAGATGAGAGCATCCTATATGCGCGGCTGTCAAGCAGAGATGAAGAGAGTCATAGTCTATATAAAAAGAGAGCTTCAGTTTATGCCAGAAGATTTAAAAGCGTCTATTGGCGCTGTGCTTGAAATAGCCGATAAATATTTAAGGACTGAGGATGTGGATAATGAGCGCTCTGTCGCATATGTCCACGAGCGGATTGCAAAGCTCCGCAATGATATCGTAAAGATGCGCCAGATGCAAGAGATGCAAGCTTTGATTGAAGAATTGGGAAAAGAGGATGAATTACCCAAGGTTAAGCTAGAGATAAAATTATTGGAAAGAGAGGTTATTAGACAAATCGAAGGTTTCCTTGAGGAGATGGAAGCCATAGAGTCAGGGCAGGTGATTCCGTATGAAGCTAAAACCCAAGGCCGCGCGCCTTCATACCTCAAGGCTGCCGTTCCTGTTATCCTTATAGCCGTTTTAATTGCGATTTTAGCCGTAGTATTTCCTGGCTTCTCCCTGATAAGGCTGTTCCCGGACTTTATCGGTGCCGGCTTTGCAGAGGGGCTGCTTAGGGTATTATTAAAGGTAGGTATTGTGATAGCCCTTGGCGTAGCCCATGAATATGGCCATGCCAAGGAAGCCCTCAAACAGGGCGATGATACAGCCGTAAGAGAAGGAAGGCTCACGCTCCTTAAATTCTGGAAGCACCTTGACAAGACAGGAACAGCCCTGCTTTTCCTGTCAACATTAATTATAGGTATCCCTATAGGATATCTAAAGCCAGTGCCTTTGGATGAAGAGAAACTAAGCCCTGAGCAAAAACGCAAGATAGCGCTTAATGGGCCTATGGTTAATATTATTGCAGCCATACCCCTGATAGCGCTTGGCATCATATTAGCCGGCCAGAACAGCCTATTATCGGATTTAGCCAATTTTGCCATAAGGGTTAATATTGCCCTTTTCGCCATAAACCTCCTGCCTCTTAAGCCGCATGACGGAAGCCTGGTATTTCCGAAGTTAACTGAATGGATAAATAGAAATAAGTATATGCCCGCTATAATCAAAATCTTTGCCGGCGCTTTATTGGGCGGGTATGTCCTGTTGGGCGGTCACCATTATTATGGGAAGGCGTTACGGTATGTCCCAAGACAGCGTTCCAGTAAGATAGTGGAACAACAACGCGCATATGAAAGAAGGCTTACAAAAACTAATCCGCCCCTGGCGCAGAAATTTGCAGATATGAGGCCTAAAATTGAACAAACTGATGTCCCTTCCGCAGCAAACGTTATTGACCCAGCAGAAGCGGCTAGGTTGTTTAAGGCAGTCATAGAAGAGGCTGCCGCAAAACTTGTTAAAGCGGCTGAAGAAAACATTGCTATTCAGTCCTCTCCTGACAAGGAACAAACAGGCTGCCAATTAGCAGCCGTAATAGATACGATAATAGGAAAGATTAAGCAGGGCAAAGATGATGCTAATCCGGAGCAATTTTATAAAGATGTAAGAGCGGCCGCCATCAGGATGCTGAAGGAAGGACTGCCCTCATCTGACATCAGAGAGTTAAGAGAAGGAGCGCTCTCGCTTGAAAACGAAAAAACAATCGAACAGCTGGTTGACGAGTCAGGCATTGCCGTTTCTGCTACGCTATGGGGAGTGCAATTTGGCGCATTGGTAGGTGAAGTAAGTATTGATGAAGAGGTAGAAGAGTCAATGAGAGCAGAGCGGGACGAAAGAGATGATTTGGCGAGGCAAGCAGCAGAGGAGGATTTGTTGCACCAAGTGGCGGCTATGCAGCAATTAACCAGAACCGTGTCGTTTTTATTGCCGCTCGCTATTTCTCTGCTGACCTTATTTGGCGCCAGCGCATTTACTACCACGGCTGATATCTCTGTAATTGTTGAGTGGATTTTAAACATAGTGTTTGCGGGATTCGGGATAACATTCCTGATGGCGCTGTTTAAAGGAAATACGAAAAAATTCTGGTTAGGGATAGGCAGGGCTTTGCTGATCGTTATCTTCCTTCCCTTCGTCTTATTTCATAGGTTTGTAAAAGCAACAGCCGCGAAGGGAGAAGGCCTTAAGACTGTAGCCATAGGTCTCGTTATTTTGGCGGTGTCCGCTTTAGCAGAATACGGCGGCGCGTATTTCCTTATCTTTAGAAATATGTCAGCGGATTCGGTTCTGGCGTTTCTTAGCGGCATAACAGGGATATTTACGGATAACATCCCCCTGTTTGCAGTGGTATCAGGGCTGATAGCGGCAACGCTTACAGCCGTATTCTTTAGCAGGACTACAGGGCTGACCAGCGAGGAAAGAGCAAGCATAGCCGAGCAAGTTCCGTTAGACACTCCGGGGACATTAGGAACAGCCCTGTTTGACAGCATAGTCCGCATGCGGCGCGGTCTGTTGTGGGCTACGTGGCGTTCGCAGCCGGCGCAATACATAAAGATGTTTATCCTTACGTTCCTTTCTGTGACGGCCGCATTAAGCCTTCCTGCCAGCCTTATCTTTGCGCTAAAAGGAGAAACAGCCCTGTGGCATTTTGTAATCTTCGCTGCCTTTTCAATAGAGATAATCAGGCATTTTGTACCTTCCATTTTCACGGTTCAAAACTACCTTGATTTAAAACAGCGCTTTGAAAGCCTGACAGCCGCCAAGGGAAGACTGGAGAGGAAGGCAAGAAGAGAAGCAAGACCAGAAGCAGCGCATCTTTCCATAGCAGAGGGTATTTCGCAGTCAAAGTTCCTGACGCTGAAGTCTATTATTGACAGCGTAATTAATGATATAGACTATGGCGGCAGGGTTCTTATAATTAAAGACCCCGCTGCGCCGGGCGGATTCAGGGTGATAGACGAGGTAGCCCAAGCGATTAGAGAATTCGGGAATAGCGAGATGATAAACCTCCTTGAAAGAGAGCCCGAATCGCTGGTTTCATTCTGCCTTTACTATTATTTATTGAGATTTACTGAATTGCAGCAAGACATGAAAAAAGCAGGTATGACAGCAGGTATAAACGAAACGATTGCAGTAGACCTGTATTATGAAAAGATATATATGCATTTTGACAGGCTGGAAGAAGAGGTTAAGAAGGCTCTCGCTGATTTAGGAATGTCGGGCAGGAGAAATGAAAGGAAGCTGCTTACGCAGTATATTACCGCCCTTAGAGCCCAAGCCAGGGTCAACACGCTTTTTATTGCCACGGACGAGGATATGGAGAAGATGGAGGGATATCTGACGAAAACATTCGGGACTATCGCCGAATACTCGGATACGAAAATTATGAACAATGTGGTGAGGAATATCCTGCTCTTAAAGCTCAAGAAAAAGGAGGGCCGGGATGAACTGGAAATAGCGTTTGAGGACCCGCAGGAACTTAGAATTGAACGCCTCAAACCGCTCGGCGTGCCTTTAAAACGGGTTAAGCTTATAGGCAGCCTCTTTGGAGAATTGGATGCCGACAGGATAGAGCTCCTGATAAAGGCGCTTAAAAGCGAAGGAGATTACGAGACAATAGGTCTTATACTCCTTTCAATGTGGAAGAATGCAATACTGGAGGTAGAGACAGAGGCGAGAAAGAATATAGAGGGAGAAGCCCCCGAGCAGAGAAAAGCGAGGATTATGCAAAAGATAGCAAAAAGAGAAGAGATAAGGCATAAGATAAACGAGATCTTGGTCTCGTATCTAAGCGCAGGGTATTTTACCCAGACGCAGGATTTCCCGGCCGTAGAGCGCCTTATGGTTGATATGTCGTGGCTCGTTAGGAGCCTGGAGGCCGCTGAGACGAATTACTCTATGGCGTTTACAGGGGATTCCCTTTCGGGCCGCAGGGGAGAAGAGACGCTAAGGCTCATCGCTGTTTTAGATGAAGCCGTATTAAAAGAGGTAATGCCGTCTCTGGATATCAGGAGAAAGCCGAGGATGGTCACCTATGGCCTTGAAGAGATTATAGAGTTTGCAAAACAGGAAGCCGGGGCTGCGGTAGGGCAAAGAGACGAAGAGGCGCTCGTAGCATTGGACAGCAGGATTATCACAAGTTTTGTAGAAAAACACGGGTATTATGACCTCAGGAAACTGTTCCTCAAGACGCTTGAAGGAAACTTTTTAAGGGCAAGGCTTAACAGGCTATACCACAAATTAAGGCCCCTGTCATACAAGACAGCAGAGTCCTATTTCAGCGATTTCTGCTTCAGGGATTTTATAAGAGAGCTGTTCGCCTATAGCGAGGAGTTTCAATACGAATGGGTTGGCGAACCCGTAGGCCTTAGGGGCAAGTTTGTGTTTAGCTGGATAATGAGAGACCTTTTTAAGACATTGGCCAGCGGCGTAAAGTTTAATGAACAGGGCGGTCTCGTATTTTCAGGCGTAAAGCTTGACGACCAGCGCTGGCGCTCAGGTAGCGAGCTTTCAAGGGTAAGAGAGACAGTTTATCAACACCTGCTTGACGAGGTTCCATGGACACCGTATATCGATGTCCGTATCTGCGGCAAGGAGGATGCGGTCCGCAGATTTATGCCGCGCGATTTTATTGAATTTTTAATCGAAACAAACTTTGTCCGCGAATCCTTAAGGGGAAGGCGCGCGCTGGCAAGACAGCTAAATACCCTGTCCGAGATACTGGTAGGCCTTCTAAAAACAGAGGATAAAGACACAGTCAGGCGCCATAAAACATTAGAGAGGGCTATCCGTTCCCTGAAAGGGATACTCTGCTGGGAAATACTGCGTAACATATTCAGGGTTTATCCTCTTGAGGACACTTTTAATAAATTTGTTATTCTATCTCGGCCTATGGAGGAAAGGATTGAACATCTAAAGGCTTTAACCGGCTTAAGCCAGAATGTTAAAAAAATCAAAAGGGCTGCAGAGCCCTTAATAAGGAGATATGATAAAGCAGCTGCCAAGGCGAAAGAAGGAACCATATGGTTAAAGACGAATATTGAGATATGGATTACCAGGCTCGTAGAGCATCCGAGGGCTACGCTGGCGGGCGTTCTCGGCCTGGTAGTTATGGGGCTGGGCGTCATTTTAGGCGTGCCGGCGGTATTATTTTTTGGTGTGCCATCTCTTTTTATGTGGGCAGTTATCGCCGCTGGGGCGGCGGTATTTATAGCCGCGGCAGTAAAAGTTGTGCCTTTCGCGATATGGATCGGATACCGCTACAAAGAGGTAGGCAGGCTTATGGAGGATAACCTTATCCGCGACGAAAAAACAAACGACCCACTGTTTTACGTGGGGATAGACGGAGCGCTCAGGGCGATAGAGTCGCTGCCGTATAAATTTATAATTAAAAAGGAAGACTTTCCCAGATTATTCTCAGCGCAAACCCCGCAGGGGGTAGCCATACTTAGTCCCATTGGTCCCCAAGTGGAACAGATTATTCTCAGCGAGGGCTTGCCTCACACTATTCCTATGGGAGAAGACGGGCTCGGGATGCTGAGAGAGTGTTTCAGGCAGCTTCCGGCGAGGGATGAACTACTGAGGCTGGATGATATCCAGCTAAAGGCGATTATTGCCTACCATTATTTCAGGGACCTGTATTATGAAAATCCGAAAAGAAATGTTAAGGTTTCAGAAGAAGAAAGCCCCCTGATGAAGTATTTCCTTTCAAATCTGGAAAAGATAGAAAATGGCAGGATAGAAGAGCTCCAGAGAGAGTTGGATAGCGCCACTTGCCCGGATAGAGGCCTGAAAGAAAAAGAGCTCAAGGAATTAAAAGAACTGCCGGATGTATTCCGCACCCTGATCATCGCCCAGTATGTCTATGCCTATTCCCATAAAATGAAGAGCTCCTACGAGCATATCAATGATTTTGTCGAATACCTGACAACATCCAAATACGACCTTGGCGGGAATAAAATTATATCCAAAGCCCTGGAGCCGAAATTCACGCAGACTCCGTCCCACGCAAAAGCGGTGGGAAAGATGCTGCTTAGGCTGGATGAGTATCATCTCCTGTATCTTCTCAAGGAACTTATCGATAAAAACGGCCATCCCAGGCATATGCTCCCTCTGTTTTTGATGGTTTTAGCGGCGGATAACGACGACCAAACCGCAGCAATCCTGAAAAAGGTAACCAAGCTTGTCAGGCACCTAGTCGCCTTTTACGGCAAAGATATATTTGAGAGCGCGCTCAATACCGAGACCAACGCAGACTATTTCAGGCTTTTCGGATATACCTCCGGCGCAGGCGCGTTTACCGAGAGGAAATACACCCTCAGCATATTCGGCTCATCCAAGGTGCTCCTCGACCAGATTATTGAAAAACTGAGTTTTGAGGATGCGGCTCTTCTGGTATTGAATCTGGCAGGCATTCATAAAAAGAAGGTAATCAAAGACGAAGCGCTCGCAAGAGAATTCTTCAGGGAGGGCATTGAACTCTCCCGGAGCGTATTTAACCAGCTTTGCAATCAGAATTATGTCTGGTCGCGCATAAGGAGAGTGTGGAATAAAGTCATATTCTTCCATATGCGTTCCGCAAATAGGTTCTTTAAGGGATATATCTTCAGGGATTTCTTCTATGACCTGCATAATGTCTTTATAGAGAAGGTCTGGCAGAGAGAGGTCTTTAAGATGATAGGGGAAATGCGCAAGGATGCAAGGTATGGCAGCGATAAGGAATTTGCACATAGCCTGGACACATTTGAGACAATAGTAAGGAGAAAGACAGAATTTAACAAGCTTATAAGGGCTATCTTAGTGCAGATAGGATCTGAGCAAGCAAAAACAAAAGACCCGGAAATTGCCTTAGAGGCGGGCTACACTGTCTTTATTGACCGCGCCCATACTAATATACAAAGATTAGCCGCTAAACTTGAAGATAACACGCTAATGACAAACTTTCTAAACTCTTGTAAGGTACAGGGCCTTGGAAAGCAAGCGGCTGTCCTTGTGCACTTATTTCATAGAGCGCCCAATATGGCGGATAAGCGTTATTATCTGGCAGACCTTATGTCAAGGTATATAGCGAGAAGGGCTATGCTTGACCTGGCGAACTGGAGCAGGGATTTTATCGTTAACGGGATTAAAGATGTAAGAGGCGCGGTTAAAACCGACAGGAGAAACAGGATAGACAAAATACTGGAAGTGCTGCCTGAGTCGCCGCTACTTTATTACGCCATACCGGCCGCTTTAATAACGGTGTTTGTTGTGCTTCCGATATCCGTGTTGCTGATCTGGGTATTGCTGTCCTATCTGGGCATTGCCGCAGGCGCGTTATTTGTTATCACTATGATAGTGATCTCTTTGGCGTTATGCCTGCTTGCAAGCCTGTTAATAGGGTTTATCTTCTGGAACAGGCTGGATTGGTATATCAGAAACAGGGCGTCTGATGTCAGGGTTTTCAGGGACATACTGGTAGGAAAAATTGAAGAAGACCTTAAGGGAGCAACCCAGGCGTCGACATTACCAATACCTCCGCTGCCAATGCCACCTGCGCCGACAAGACCGCCAATGCCACCTGCGCCGACAAGACCGCCAATGCCACCTGCGCCGACACAAGGCAGTACAAATATCG
>JAGVOB010000096.1 GCA_020052955.1 Candidatus Omnitrophota bacterium
GAGTTGCGCAGGGCTGAAAATGCCGAGAAGCTGGCGTTAAAAAATTGCACCTGAGCGTAAAAACTTAAGATTTACGCAACTATTTATTAAACAATAAGTTATATAAAATAAACCACTTTATTTACGAATGACCCTTTATATTATTATAATTAAACCTCTTGGTAATGGTTAGGGCAACGCCTACCGTATCGGTTATGTAAAAAGGTTAGTAACGATTAACGTATCCGAAATACGAAACGGGTATCATAACCATAACCTTTTAATCGCAACCTTATATTTAAAATAGAGTGTATATAAATGGCGCTACGGCAGAAGACTGCGTAAAAAAGATTAATGCCCCTAACAGCAAAAGCATTATAATTATGGGCGCAAGCCACCATTTTTTTCTGACCCGTAAAAAATCCCAGAATTCTTTTAGTAATTTAAACATTAAAGTAAGATTACGTATCGCGTTATAAGCTTAGAATTGCCTTTCATAATTCAATGGATTAAACTCCATGTCCTCCTTCTTTGCCCAGTAGGAGCTTGTTTTTTTATCTATTCTTCTTAACAGCGGGTCATTCCTGAGTAGTTTCATAACTAAGCCAACAGGAAAAAATATTAAATAGAACATAACAAATAAGATTACCCTGGTATTGACCCATCCTAGCACAAAACCCAGCCTCATCCAAATAATATAAATAGGTTTTAATAAAACCGGAATAGCGAATGTTAAAAAGATAAAGGTTGCTGAGGCCGCTATGAAGAAAGGTATCATATATTGCCTGTGCCTAATTAATAGGATTCCGGCCACAACAAGGAAGGCTATGCTCATTGCAAGCCCAAACTTTCTCAAAGATTTTTTGCTCAGCTTTAACTCTTCCATACGATTAATCTAATCCAGAAAGGATAGTCCTTCCTAATACCTCTTAAGGAAGGGACTAATCCAGCGGGATAGACCGACCTCTTTCCATTATCCTACAAGGATAGGCCATCCTAATCCTTTAAAGGATGGGCCTTAAGGTCGGGTCTAATTCAATTGCCTCTTGCCATCCAGCATCCCTTTTGAGGGTTTCTTGCTCTTTTTTGTCTAATAAAAATGGCCCTATTACCAGATAATCCATCTCTGTCCTCATAAAACACTTAAATGCATCTTCCGGAGTGCATACCAATGGCTCTCCCCGCACGTTAAAAGAGGTGTTTATTATTACCGGGCATCCCGTCTTTTGATAGAATTTGCATATCAAATCATAGTAAAGGGGGTTATCTTCTCTTTTAACAGTTTGGACCCTGGCTGAATAATCCACGTGGGTAACCGCAGGGATTACTGAACGCTTAAGCTTTATTTTTTCAAAGCCACTCGGCTCCCCGTCAGGGTTAACGCTTTCTATTCTCTTATCATCTCTAACAGGAGCCGTCAGAAGCATATAAGGGCTTTCTCTGTCTAGATTAAACCATTCCGAGACTTTTTCCCGTAAGACTGTTGGGGCAAATGGCCTGAAGGATTCCCTGTATTTAATCTTTAAATTCATTTTTGACTGCATATCTGGATTTCTTGCGTCTGCCAGTATACTCCTTGCTCCGAGCGCCCTTGGGCCAAACTCCATGCGTCCCTGAAACCAGCCTATCACGCCATCCTGCGCAATTAAATCTGATATAGCGTTAGGTATGTCTTTGTATGATAATCTGCGATAGCATGCGCCCTCTTTGGTTAAAAAATTCTCAATGCTTTCATCATTATACACCGGCCCTAAAAGAGAGGCATTTTGCCTGTCGTTTTTCTCATCCGCCGTGCGTTCATTCCCAAGGTATTTATGCCATACGAGGAGTGCGACGCCTAATGCGCCGCCGGCATCGCCTGCAGCTGGCTGAATCCATATGTCCTTGAAAGGCCCCTCACGCATGATACGGCCATTCCCAACACAGTTTAATGCAACACCTCCGGCAAGACAAAGTTTGTTCTGACCAGTAATCTTATAAACATACCGAGCCATTTTTAACATAATCTCTTCGGTAACCTTCTGGATTGAGGCAGCAATATCCATATCTCTCTGCATTATCTTTGTTTCAGGCTTCCTTGCTGGTCCACCAAACAATTTTTCAAATCGCCAGTTAGTCATCTTAAGACTATAACAGTATCCAAAGTATTTCATGTTTAACTTAAAAGACCCGTCTTGCTTAAGGTCTATCAGGTTATCTAAAATTGTATTTACATACTTAGGCTCGCCGTAAGGAGCCAGCCCCATCAGTTTATATTCACCGGAATTAACTTTAAAACCAGTATAATAAGTAAATGTGGAATATAAAAGGCCTAACGAATGAGGGAATTTTAATGTATGCAGGATTTTGATATTATTATCCCTGCCTATTCCAAAACTTGTAGTATCCCATTCCCCTACCCCATCCATAGTCAAAAATGCGGCTTCCTTAAAAGGAGATGGATAAAATGCGCTTGCGGCATGAGACTCGTGATGTTCTGCGAAAAGTATCTTACCCTCATAGCCCAATTCATTTCTTATTAAGTCGGGAAGCCAAAGTTTCTGTTTGAGCCACAAGGGAATTGCCTTTATAAATGACCTTATACCTGAGGGCGCATAAGCAAGATAGGTTTCAAGTATCCTTTCAAACTTAATAAAAGGTTTATCATAAAATCCCACATAATCCAGGTTTTTTGCATAAATCCCCGCTTCTTTTAGGCAAAATTCTATGGCGTTTTTAGGAAAGTTAAAGTCATGCTTTTTTCTTGTGAAGCGCTCCTCCTGGACTGCCGCAACAATCTCCCCGTTTTTTACAAGGCATACCGCGCTATCATGATAAAAAGCCGATATTCCAAGAATAAATGTATCACTCATACAACTTAAGCAGATAATGGTTCTTTCTTAATTATTGTGGACTTATAGGAGTAAATCTTGGGTTTTTAAAGCGAATTGCAATTTTAGCCAGGGGAGTCGCAGGCATTTGA
>JAGVOB010000222.1 GCA_020052955.1 Candidatus Omnitrophota bacterium
ACGCCCTGTAATTGGGGATGAGGTGTAGGCTGTGAACTGCGATGTCGCGGATCTTGTCTGCGTCCTCGGCTGGTAGGTATTTCCATTCACTGAACGGGACGAGTTGGAACCCGAGTCCACAACAATCCCGATTAAGAACGAAGAACCTTGAATTATATTTTCCATTTCTCTGCATATCTTTACCGGTGAGCTCGAAGAGTCACGATAAATCATAGAGATATCAGGTTCTAAATTATTGTCCTTAATCTCTTTTTTATTGTCACCGATTTTCAGAGGAATAAAATATTTTAAGCTAAACCCACTTTCATCCGGATAATTTTTGTTATCAGAGAAATCAAAGCCAACCTCTATAATCGTATTGTTAGCAAATTTCTTATACATACCGATTGAATAAATATGACCGCTATAATCAACGGTGGGTTGATTTGGCAACTGATAATTAACATCTGCCGTCAGATATCCTAATTTTATATAGCCCCAATCCCGGCTTAAATATAATCTAATTTCATATGTATCTGAATGATGCCCATCAGATAGTTTATAAAAATTATACTGTGAGAGTAAAGAAATCTCGGGAGTAAACTTAATAATAAAACCGGGAGAAATAACATCTACGCTTATTTCTTTATAATTTAAATTCTGATAACCTAACAAAGAATACAGATTCTTGTATATCCGACCGCTCGCGCTAATATCAAACTTAGTCTTATAAGCAAAATCTGCGGCCGGCGTAAATGAAAAATTAGCTTTGAGTTCTATCTCTCTTAAAGGAACTTTATAATTAAGACCAAATTTGTATATATCCTCTAACATATCAAATTGTCTCTGTTGTTCGTATCCGCCAAAGAAAGAAAATTTTGTATTAAGCTTATACCATAATTCCAACGTGCTAGAATAAGCATCCATCCACTCAAATTTATATGAATGATCTAATCGTCCATAACCCAGCACCAAGATAAATCTATTTTCTAATTCGGCTAATTTATTTCTTGTTTCTGTATCGGATGGATTTAACCTTAAAGCCGTTAAATAATTTTCAATCGCCTTTCTTTCATCTCCTACCCGTGAATATACATCGGCCAAGCGAACATAGATATCTGACCAAGCCGGAGCCAGATCTTTCGCTCTCATCAGATAGCCCAAAGCTTCCGTAAATCTACCCTGCCAAGTCATGACCTCTCCCAATCCTAAAAGAATATCTGCGCCATCGGGGTATTCATCGAGCAATCTTACATAACGCTTTTCTGCTTCCTCCAATTCTCCCTGCCAGCTGAAAACACGGGCCAGCCCCATCCTCGCCTCATAGTCCGATGAATCTTTTTTAAGAATATCGCGATAGATTCTCAAAGAATCATCAAAATTACCTTGCCAACTTAAAACCTTAGCCAATGCTCTTTGAGCCACAAAATTATCTGGATCATAAATAACAGCCCACTGATACCATTCAACAGCTTCTTCAAGATTTCCCTGACGCTCCTCTTTCTGTCCATTCTCAAAAAATTTGGTGGATTGATCCAATGCTGTTAACTGGCCCTCACTAACACTGTTTTCCCGATCAGCTATTTTCTCTATATCTTGTGCCGAAGCCATAATAGGAAATATGGCTGAAAGAATGCTTATGGCAATTGAGAGAATCTTTGGTTTCAGATATGAATTTAACTTGAGGAATTTAAAGTAGGATAAGACCTTGCGGAAGATGTTCCCAAAAATATACTGATGTCCGGCAACCGGGCTGCTGCAGGACATCTTTATCAGGGCCGGATCGCGTGCAGAATGCGACTTTAAGCCTTGAATAACTTCTATCCCAAGACGTGAAGAAATAAAATTAGTAAATGACACAGGTGCTTGCTTCATAATTAACGAAGTCATTTTAGTCATCTCGATGCTACGACGCATATTATCCCCATCAATCCCGAAACCGTGTCTTTTCTTTGATGCCACCCCAAACAAAGAAACAAAAGAAAATAAATAAGGCAGCTCCGATCGCCCCCTTTTGCCAGAGTCTTTTGATTGAGAAGATTCATAGCGAATATCATCTAAATAAAATTTGCACCCTTGAGAATTCTGGTCTCTTCTTATAAAGAAATGAAAACCGGATATAATGGATGTTAAGTTTTTGCCTATCAAATTTATGGTGAACTTTTGCCATTTATCAGACAACAAAACCGGCCCAAGGCTCGCTTGACCAGAATTAGGAGAATAACCACCAACACCGACTTCCTCTATCCACTCTCCACCCTTAGCCCCTCTGGCCCAGAATGTCAAAGCTGAAAATCTTGATAAATCATATCCACCTTCCGGTCTATCCCAGTTATTTAAAGGATTCTGCCAATAAATACCGGCCCATCCTCCGCCAAAGGAATTTTTGGCAGAATAAATTATTTCTATACAGGTTTTGCCGGAATGAGGTCTTGTCCCAAAAGCATCATCAAGTCTTAGATCTTGATGATCCCCAGTCCAGCCTGAAGGAAAGAAATGATTATCAGGAGCATCTTTCTCGGTATAAACGGACAATTGCAAGGAAGATCTTTGATAAGTTGTAACGGGTTTTATTCTAAAAAACTTTATATCACCATATCTTTTCCCCTTGTAGGGCACGCCTACGGAAACGATAAGATACTGAATGACATCATCAGGAACCAAATTACATTTTATCTGAACCTCCCCATTATCATCTGTGACAGACGACCCGATTTCTTCTTTCCAGCCTATTGGCAGGAAAAACCCAAAATCAATTTTTTGATTTTTGTAAAGCTTGCCATTTTTCTCTATCCTAATTGTCAGGATAATTTTTTCTCTAGTGTTAAATTCTGACTTTGAAGAAATCGTGGATATTTTAAAAGGAGACGAGATTCTTTTCCCACCATCAAATCCAGTCAATGTTTGATTAAAAGCTTTTAAGGCGAAATAGGTTTCGCGGGGCGTTCCGTGCATATCAGCATCAGTCTCTATCTCCATGATTCCATCCCATTCCCACGGATGGGCATCATGAGTATCCGGGTCGGAAGGATAATGCCACGTATCAATCCAAGCCACTGTACAAACACCACTGGCTCCCGCTTGAATAACTTGTTGAATGCTTCTGATATTTCCTCTGGCCTGCTGATGTTCTGTGTTACCTCCAAAACCGATCTTGTTCAATCTCATCTTTGACACAGAAAAACCACCTGTCTCCCCTATGAAGAAAGGTTTATCCTTCGCATGAGCCTCTTTAAGCCAACGAACATAATTCTCAAACCCCATGGTTCTATTGATGGATTCCGGCGAGAACATAAAAACATTGAAGGTCACAACATCCCAGAAGGAATGATCCATGAATGCCAAAGGAATCCAGCTATCCATAGACACAGGCTTTTTGTCTATGGATTGGATGGAAGCTTTTATTACCTTAAAAAACTCTAACGCCTTATCCGCTTCGCCAAAAAGAATAGCCTCCTGACGGGGTTCTGTCATCACCAAGTACATCAAAATATTATCATAATCTTTTGACCACTCAACAACTTCCCGGATATAATCCAAAGATTGTTTGACAAAATAAGGGTCAGAAAAATCATGCGTGGGATCTATCCAAATCCCCTGAACAACCTTGAGCCCATGCTTCTTAGTCAAGCCAAGCTCTTCGGGTCTTAGAGCATCCCATGTTCTTATGGTGTTAAATCCCGCTTCTTTGATTCGTTCTAAATCTATGTCCATTAATCCCAAATCCACCTTATCAGTACCCGGCCATTGATGAGGACGCCAGCCCGCATAACCCACGGCATTGATAAAGAATTTTTTTCCATTCACGAATAACCAGCCATCCTTTATCTGGATTCCATCTTTAAATAGCAAAGAGGAATCTACGGAAGCAGCATAACCCCACAGCCCCCCCGCGGCTATTAAAATTAAGGGCACAAAAACAAAAATCACTCTTTTCAATATAATCATATCTTTTATTATAGCATAACTTAACGGGGAAGACGAACCAGCTACAGCCGTATACCAAAAGAGCACGATAATCGCCGCAAGACTTGCAATAATCAACCCTCTTTTTATAAGGGCCTTAAAGTTAATTTTCAAGATAAATCCATCTATTTTACTTAGGATAGCTTCCCATCTTAAACTCATATTCGCGAACCACTTCGTAGAACTAAAAATAAGGCCTGAAAGCGTTATAATGCTCATTCCCAAAAACAGTTTCATCCCTTCTGCCGGCCATAGCCTTGTATCCAAAACAAAAGAATATAGTAGCGTGCTCGCCGATGCAACGACTAATATGATATGAGGGACAAAGAGTTTCAAATAAGAAATAACCCCCTGGCTATCTTTTGGTGTTACAAAGCTGCTTCGCAAGAGACTTTTCTTCAAGAGCGCCGTAATGAAGGCGCGGATAATATAGACACTACTCGCAATATCAAGCAAGCCACTGCGCCACCATATGCCCCTTTCTATATCCGGCCGAATAAGAAACCTCTGACTCCAAGCAATAAGAATGATCATTTGCCCTGCATAAAGAGGAAGAAAATATTTTATGAAGGCAAATAATTCTAAGTTCACGGGGGGCTGATTAATGGCGACGGAAATAACAGGCAGGGTAAATAATAAAAAGAAATTTATCATGGAATGAGCCCACCTATACTGTTGCAACAAATAAGCTCCCCATGCCGCTGGGCCAAGCCCTGCAGCAAGGAATTCAGGAACAAAAACACCTCTCCAACCTTGCGCATGAAGCCTTAAAGACACCAACACATCATCAGCATTATGCACAGCATACCCATCAATGCTTTTTAATGCCTTGACCCTAAAGGTAGAATGGCTGCCATTAACAATGCAAGCATCATTGCCGTATAATCCCATCTGAACAGGGCCGGCAAAATAATAATTCTGTTCAGCACTGCCGCGAGCAATCCAATTATCTCCAATGTTGTGATAGATATGCGGCGCCTGCACAAAAGCGATTTTATTATCTTTAAAATATCCAAGCACTCTAGCTAAATAATGGTGTTGTGGCTGGTGATCCAAATCAAAAAATGTTACGAAATCATAATTATCGCCAAACGTATCCAGCCATGCATTCAAATTCCCTCCTTTTATTTTTGCCTGAAAAGGAGGCCTTGCTTGCTGATATTTTTCAATCCCATTGCGACTAAAATGTATTATGCCGTTATCCTGGCAGAAACGTTTTAAATCAGCATTATCCGACTCATCCAAAACAAAGGTATCGTGAGGATAAACAACGGCCCTCATCTTTAAAAGCGTCTGCCTCGCCAACTTTATAGGCTCTGATTCTATAAATGTGGTTACCATGGCTACTTTCAGCCCCTGCGGCGCCGAAACAAATTCCGGTTTTTCCATCGACCAAAGGGTATGCCAAATATAGAAATAAAACAGAGCGAAAGAACCGCCTATATAAGAAAGCAGACAGAACAGAGGAAAATTGACGATATAATATTCCATGCGAATAGGATGAAACCACCAGTGGGCGAAATAGAAAGTTGCATATATCTGCGAAAATACCAAACCAATAAAAACTAACTTATCTGTCCCGTTTAAAACGGACCTCTTTTTTATACTGGCATCTTCTATATTCGTTTTATTCTTCGTGTTTTTTAACAAACCTGAAACGCCAATGGCGATCCCTTTAAAGATAGTACGTATCAAAACCATAGACAAAACAAACACAGAAACACAGAATACCTGTGTTTTGTTAACCAATATTAAACCTGGTAGTAAATCAGGATATAATTTTCTAACGGCGGTCTTTATTTTCCAATGCTTACCCTCCAAATCCCTAACTTGGGCATAACTATAATTGGCCGACAATTCATCATAAGCCCTTTTCGCTTCTTCTTTTTTTCCTTGCTCATAAAAAGCACGAATTTTAATAAAATAACTTGTCCCAACGTCATTAAGGGCCCAATAAGTCCAAATTTCTTTCTCTTCCTTTGGGAAACGGCCCTTTTGCATGAGCTCTAGTTGTTGTGATTGAGCTTTCTCTTTATAGACGCGAATTACATTCTCTGAATATGCCATAGCACCAGCATAATCTTTCTTTAAAAGATGTTCCCACGCTTTTTTGGTTGAATAAGCAGAGGAAAAAGACGCGCGGAGCACATATTTATTGGCCCTCTCTATTTCTGATAAGTGTCTCCTGATAGTTTCTTCTGATTTTTTCCCTAACACACCTAGGTTGCCCTCCCTACGGTGGCCAAGATCCTTGGACTTCCATGATTCATCCGTAGCTTCGCTGAAGAAAACCATAATGATATTTTTCGCCTTATCCCAGGCCACCGTATTTTTATAGAGCTCGGGTATAATTTCATCAAAATAGGCGGCTTGATTTTCTTGTCCTTTACCATCATAGGTAGACCTACCTATTTCAGAAATCACCACCGGTAAATTTATTGTTTTTCCTGCCATCTCTATCAATTCAGACAAGTCTTTCTTATTACGATAAGTATTTATCCCTACTGCATCTATATATTTCATGGCTGAAATCAAAACAGCCTCTTCGCTTTCTAAGTCGCCGTTACCCAAAACAATAATACGGTTTCTGCCTTCTTTATTCTGTTTTTGTCTCATGGACAAGGCTATTTCATCCATAAACAGATAATAATCTTTTAAAGAAAGACTGATTCTCTGCGTCAACTTCCCTTTCACCACATGATAATTATTTTCGTTGCCTATTTGCCAGCCCAAAATCCATGGCTCATCCTGATAAATATCAAACATTTTCAATGTTTCTTTTTTTATTCTCTCCCGATGTACCTTATTATGAAAATCCAAGTTAGAGTATAAACCGGTGTAGCTGCCCACAAAAATCTTGATGCCGTATTTTTGATAAATCTTGTTGAATATTGCTTTTAAGGCCCTAATATCTTCTTTATCCTCTGTTGTTATCTCGTATATCCTTAAGGCCCTGATACCTAATGCATAAAAGGCTTTAGCGTGCCCCTGCCCCCCGTCTTCTTGGTCCAGTAACGACCGATAAAGATTCCCCATTTTGTTTTTATAATCGTTGATATGTTTATTTATGGGAACGGGTTGATAGACCATGCCAAAAACAGGCTGAATTTTCTTGTTATCTAAATACAAATTCCACCCACCACGCTCTACTTTAGCTTGCAGGGAAACGCAGCATTTCTGCACCGTTTGAGCTTGAAATGGAGATTGATTAATGGGTTGAGCCGAGCTAATATGCGGTATAAAGAATGCCATTAAAATTATGCTAAAAGAAATAAATAACTTTTTTACATAGTTCATAAAATCTCTGCGC
>JAGVOB010000124.1 GCA_020052955.1 Candidatus Omnitrophota bacterium
TAATAAACAATCGCCCAAAAAAGTGTCTTAATTACCATACGCCGAATGAAGTTTTGGGCTCAAGTGTTGCACTTCACTGTTGAATGTGGCATATCAAAAATAAAATATCAAAATGACAATGCAAAATTCAAAATTTCTTTAAGGCATCGTCGTATCCAAAAGCAAACTAAAATTTTTACATTTTGATTTGTGATTTTGATTTTTGCACTTTGATTTTTGCATTAAACCCTTATTTACTTTACAGGGCACCATAGTTATTCCTTAGCTAAAAACTCTTTAACGGTGCTTCTTGCGAATCTGTCCGCCTCCATAATATCCTCCAGATCAGGGCTCTTTTTTACCTTGTGCGAATCTAGTACCCTTGCGATGTACCTGGGTATGTCCGTAATGGCGATTATGCCTTTTAAATACAAATGGACAAGCTCCTCATTAGCACCGTTAAGAACGGCTGTGGATGTACCGCCCATTGAAAGTGCCTCATACGCCAGATGAAGGCACGGAAATTTTTCGAAATCCGGGCTTTTGAAGGAGAGATTTTTAATTCTCGTCAAATCCAGGCTTCCGTTATGCGAATTAAATCTATCCGGGTGCGTAAGTGCATATTGTATGGGGAACCTCATATCGGTAGGCCCAAGCTGCGCGATTATAGAACCATCGATAAATTCCACCATTGAATGTACAATTGCCTCGGGGTGTATCAGTACATCTATATTTTTAGCGTCTATGCCAAAGAGCCAATGGGCCTCTATAACCTCCAGGCCCTTATTCATAAGCGTTGCGGAGTCGATTGAAATCTTCTTGCCCATATCCCATTTCGGATGGTTAAGAGCGTCTTTCGGTTTAACTTTATGGAGGCTTGATTTAGCTATATTATTTAATGGCCCTCCCGAACCTGTTATTATAAGCCTCTTTACAAGCTTGGTAGGCGTCAAATTAAGGCATTGGAATATAGCACTGTGTTCGCTGTCTATAGGTATTATCTGCGATTTTTTTTCTCTTGCTAAAGATATTACCAATTCGCCCGCCATTACTAATGACTCTTTATTGGCGAGGGCTATTTTCTTTGAGAGCTTTATTGCCGCAAGCAGCGGCGCTAAGGCAAGGCTGCCCGATATAGCAATTACCACTATATCAGACTTATTATGCGCGGCTACCCTTATAATACCCTCCATCCCGGCGTAAAGCTTCGTTTTTGATGAGCCCAATCTATCTTTTAGCGCCTTGTATTTTGAGACATCTCTAATCGCGGCAATCTGGGGATTAAATAACTTAATCTGCCTGAGTAAAAGCTCTGCGTTTGAATCGCAGGTCAAACCTATAACCTTAAATTTATCATTTAACCTGGATATTACATCCAGTGTTTTCGTGCCAATAGACCCCGTTGAGCCGAGAATTACAACGCTTTTCATAATAGGACCCTTATATAAAAGTAAAATACCGGGGCGGTAAAAAGCAGGCTGTCGATTAAATCTAGAACTCCGCCGAGTCCCGGAAATATACTATTTGAATCTTTTGCAGCGCAGTCTCTTTTTATGAGCGACTCCGATAAATCCCCTATCTGCGCCAATACCCCGAGCAGGATTCCTAAGATTATCAGGTGAAGATAGCTCATTGTAGGTAAAAATGTTTTGCTGATAATAGCTCCTGTCAGGCTTAGTATAAATCCGCCTATAGCGCCTTCTATGGATTTTTTAGGGCTTATCCTGGGAATGAGAGAATGCTTGCCAAGCTTAGAGCCTACTAAATAAGCTCCTATATCGCCTAATTTTGAAACCAATAAAAGGAAGCCTACGAGCCTGCTTCCCTCAGGTAGCGATATATCCTGTATAAGCTTTAATTTAATTATAAAGCTAAAGAACCAGCTTATATATAAAATTCCGAAAAAGGTTATAGAAACAGCGGATAGCGCATCCGCTGAAGTCCTCCTCATAAACTGTAGCAAAAAAAGCACTAGGCACAGGCCTACCATAAACGCAAGTTCCCACTTCTCTGTGGGCTCAAACCTGAAATATATAGAAAGGGGTATGCATATGCCCACTATAATCCCGAACGGCTTATATATGGGTATACCCTTCTTCTGAACAAGGCTGAAGAATTCATAGAGGGCTAAACCTATTATGAAGGTGACTGCCACCAGGAAAGCCCAATTTGGCAAAAAAACGGTGCCGATGATCGCTATAAAAATAAGTACAACTGCGCTGATAAATCTATTCTTCAAAAATCAAATACCTCCGAAACGCCTTTCCCGTTTGATATACTCCCCAATAGCATCCTCAAGATCTTTTCGTCTAAAGTCCGGCCAGTATTTATGCGTGAAATAAATCTCCGAATATGAAATCTGCCACAGCAGAAAATTGCTAATTCTCATTTCTCCGGACGTCCTTATTAAAAGGTCCGGGTCCGGAATACCGGCCGTATACAGATAACTCGAAAATACTTCTTCATCTATGTCGGTTGCGTTTAAGCTGCCTTTTAGAACATCCTTTAATATAGCCTTGACAGCATCCACTATCTCAATCCTCCCGCCGTAATTCAGGGCTAAATTCAGCATAAGGCTTTTATTATCCTTTGTTATAAATTCGGTTTCCTTAAGCAGCCTGGTTATATTTTCAGGTAATTCATCTATCCTGCCGATAACCTTAATCCTGACGTCATTCTTTATCAGGCTGTTTAACTCTCTCTTTACAAACTGCTCCAGAAGGCGCATAAGGGTATTTACCTCCGGCCTTGGCCTTTTCCAGTTTTCAACTGAAAATGCATATAGCGTAAGCGTATCTATGCCCAATCCCTTGCACGCCCCGACTATCTCTTTAACCCTCTCTATGCCTTGCCGATGGCCCATAATCCTGGGCAACCCCTTCTTTTTCGCCCACCTGCCGTTTCCGTCCATTATTATCGCAATATGTTTTGGAATATTACTTTTATTTAACATTTTAATCCAGAAAGGATAGTCCTTCCTGATACAACTTAAAGGAAGGGACTAATCCAAATAACAAAAATCAAAATGACAAAATCACGTTATAGCGTTATTGCGTTATAGAGTTATATGGTTGAAACTCAAGTAACGCTATAACCCCTGTCTGCCGACAGGCAGGCAAGTAACCCGATAACAAAACAATAATTTTGCATTTTGAATTTATTTATATACCGTATAATCTATATCCGGAAAGATATTATCCTTATATTCAATATCGCGAAGGAATACCTCATCTATATTTCCGGACCTTATTTCGTCGTATAACCGCGTAAACCTCAGAATATGGTCTTTCGTGCGCTTAATGGCGTAATTAACGACTGTTTTTGTCTTCATAATAAAAGCCCAGTCGCTACTCTGCGCAAGCAGCAGCTCTCTTAACGCCTGGTTCATGGCCCTTCTCATCAAACCGTTAGTATCGGGGTAAAGATTAACCAGCTCAGTCATCCTCTCTGAGGCCTTATGGAGGTGCCTGTATATCCAGTCATTCGAGCCTTCGAGCCAGACCTCGTTATAACCCTTCCACCCCCAGCTTGACATCGAAGGGGTAATAACCTGATTTTTAGGGAACTCCTCCAGATATTCAGACGCGGTTATTAGTTTTATTGACTTTTGGTCGTAGGCAATTTTTCTTATAAGAAAATCAAGCCATTGCGGCCCCTCGTACCACCAGTGGCCGAACAACTCAGCATCATAAGGAGCAACGATTATAGGCCTCTTGTGCAGCATATCAAAAAGAAACTCCGCCTGTTTTTCCCTGTTAAACATAAAATTGCCTGCGTGCTCTGCGGCTTTTTCAAGGGCCATTGTGGGTATATAAGGCTCCTTGTGGTTCGTTATTCCCGTAATCCTGTAATATTTTATACCTGTGTTTACGCGTATACCCTCTTTATGAATATACGGCTTTATATATTCATATTCAAGATCAAAACCTACATCCCTGTAAAATTCTCTGTAGTAGTAATCCCCGGGGTACCCCTCTTCTGCTGACCATACCTGTTTTGAGGATTCAAGGTCTCTCCCGAATGCGGCAACGCCGCTTTTACAATATACGGGTGCATATACCCCGTATTTAGGACGCGGGGAGCCGTGCAATATCCCATGGGCATCCGTAAAGAAATACCGCAGCCTTGCCTCTTTCAACACCTCGTCATCGCCGAGATTATACCCGCACTCGGGAAGCCATATCCCCCTGGGAGCCCTTCCAAAAACCTTATTATAATGTTGAACTGCTACCAATACCTGAGCCCTTGCCGAAGGCCTGGATACCTCCATAAGAGGAAGAAATCCATGTGTTGCGCCGCAGGTTATTATCTCAAGCTTTCCCGTCTCCTGCAGGCTTCTAAAGGCATTTATTAAATCTTTCTTGTATACGTCTACAAAAATCTTGCGCGCATCAGTAAAAAGCTTGTAATACATGAGCGCAAGGGTGTGAAACTCACCCATAAAAGAAGTCCTCTGTATCTCTTTATCGGCGAGCTCTATCAGCTTTTCTATATGGGTTATATACCTGGATTGCAGCAGCTCATCTTGCAGCATGCTTATCAAAGTAGGCGTCAGAGACATGGTTATTCTGAAGTCAACCTTATCATCCAGCAGCCTGTTAAAAACCTTGATAAACGGGATATAGGTCTCTGTTATGGCCTCGTAAAGCCAGTCTTCCTCCAGAAAATCCTCATGTTCGGGGTGCCTTACAAACGGAAGGTGAGAATGAAGCACTAAGCAAAGATAACCCTTTACCATCGCGATATCTTAGGATGAGCTTTATTCGGTGTGCTTAGAAACAACGGGCGTGATAGATCTTGAATCCTTCTTGTCATTAGAAACCGCCTTTACCGGTATAGCCTGCTTTCCGTCGGGAAGGGCAAACCTCAGGCTGAATGTGCCGTCCCTGTTAAGCTTTATAGGCCTATTACAAACCGTAACGCTGGCATCCGGCTCTGTTGCCCCATAAACAATCAATTCCGTATTTACAGCAAGCCAGAATCCCTTTTGTCTCGGCAGCCTCTTTACGGGGCTGGAAATTGAGCTTATAGCGCCGGAGGCAAGATGCATCTTGAGCCTTTCCTTTGCCAGTTTCTTTAGGCCCACGGGGCTTGCGCCCATCGGTAGCCCTCCTGACAAGGCATAGAGCCTTTCAAAATCCTCCGGGATAATCATCCACTCCTCGTCGGTTATCCAACTCGGAAATTCCCTCGGCACTGTTACCACATTTGAGCGCGCAAGCATTATAAACTCTCCATCGGGAGTCAATACGCCAACATCCACACAGTAAGACCTATCGGACTTTGTTACATTAATATACCAGTTCAAGGCCGCAAGCGTAATATCCAAATCAAAGGAGCTATTCTCATTTCGTCCGTTAAAGGAAATACCTGCAACATCATATACCCTCAGGATAAATTTGGACCTGTCCATTCTATCGCCAAGGTAATGCCTGACCAGGTTTAACTTTTCATCCGCTATCTCCCAGTACACGTATATCCACCAGGGATCCCTTACCATAGCAACTATCTTATTTTCCTTATAACCCGCGGGTATCTCCTGATATCTGGTATCATATGTGGGCTTAAAAAGCTCTTTCGGATAATACTGTTCCTGTCTGGGCGGAGTTGGCTCTACGGCTGTCTGCGTTATAGCCTTTTTGATTTCCTCATCCGGCTTAAACTTTATTTCCTCCGGCACTGCCTGTTTAATAACAGTTTTTTTGGCCCGCTTGACCGGTTTTTTCCTAATTGGTTTTGAATTCTTCACAGTGGGTGCCTTTTTCCTTTTCTTGAGGATTGAAACAAGTTTTGTAATTCTGCTCTTCAAACTCTTTGCCTTGGGCTTTTCCTTAATTTTCTTTTTTTTGTCCATTTCAAGCTCCTTAATGAGTCCGCCTTAGGCGGACGAATTAATCCCGAGTCCGCCATAATTTGTGGCGGACGAGGGATCTGTTATTATGTAATCTCCTTAAAATTGTAACTCTTTTAATTATAACTTATTATAACCATATTTTTTGACGGAAAATACTTCTTGAATTAATATCTGTAGTATAATTTAGAGTAGATATTATTACAATAAAACTTCTTTATGTCAAGATTTATTTAGTATCAATAAGGATACTACAACTTCTGTCAATTCGGTTATGGCATCCTTATTGACAAACGATGCCAAATAGCCTAGAATACAAAATCTATGGCAGAAATACTGTTAAAGTCAAACGAGGATAGGCTCCTTAAGGGAAGGCATCCGTGGGTGTTCAACAACCAGGTAAAAAGTATACCTAACGGCCTTAAAGCGGGCGATATAGTAAATGTCTTAAATTCCAAAAGAAAACTTATGGGTAAGGGTTTTTTCAGCCCGCACAGCGCCATAATGGTAAGGATGCTAAGCTTTGAAGATGCCGAGATAAATGAAAATTTTTTCTACACCAGGCTACTTTCAAGCATAAAAAGGCGCCATAATCTCATAGAAAAGACAAATGCACTCAGGCTGGTCTACTCCGAGGCAGACGAACTGCCCACCTTGGTGGTGGATAAGTACGATGATTTTATTGTTATACAGACGCTTGGCGCCGGGACGGATATAAGAAAAGGTCTATTTGTTGATATACTCTGCCAGATATTAAAACCGCGGGGTGTCTATGAAAGAAATGACGTCCCGGTAAGGGCTTTTGAGGGCTTGCCCTCTAATAAATGCTTGTTGAGAGGAAGCGCTCCCGGGCTCTTAACAATAAAAGAGAACGATTTAAGGTTCTTTGTGGATATTGAAAATGGGCAGAAGACAGGCTTCTATCTTGACCAGAGAGATAACAGGGATACCCTGAAGGGTTTCTCACATAATGCCGAGGTTTTGGACTGTTTCTGTTACACAGGCGGTTTTTCGATGTATGCGCTGCATTATGGAGCATCTCACGTTACGGGAATTGATGCCTCGCAAGAGTCCATAATGCTTGCCCGGAAAAACGCCCTTCTAAATAATTTCGCTAACAGAAATTTTGAGCTTAAAATGGCCAATGCCTTTGATGAATTAAAACTATTCGATTCCACAGGTAAAAAGTTTGATATAGTAATTTTAGACCCTCCCTCATTTATAAGAAAAAAGGAGAATCTGGAATCCGCTTCCAGGGGATATAAGGAAATAAACCTAAGGGCTATAAAAATACTAAAGCCCGGAGGGATTTTGATAACCTGCTGCTGCTCCTATCATATAAGCCTTGAGATATTCAAAAACATCCTCATCTCCTGCGCGTCTGATGCAAAACGCTCCGTCAGGATTCTGGACATAAAGAACCACCCGCAAGACCACCCGCTGCTTCTTCAGCTGAAAGAGTCCTACTACCTGAAATGCTTCCTGCTACAGGCAATTTAACTAGTTTCCACTGAAAAAGCTTGGAAACTAAAAATCTCCGCCTTCGGCGGACAGGTGTGTAATCAAGTTCTTGATGGGTTTTTCAGCAAGAACTAACTATCTTTTAAACCCTTTATTGCCTGAGGGTCTTAGCTTTTCTTGTAACCCTTTGTTCTCAGTAGAAAGCTTTTCTGCCTCGTTAGTCAATGCCTTATTTTTTATCTGTTCCTGAGCGAGGGTTTCCTGGAGAGATTCATTTAAGTTTTTAAGCTCTTCGATCTGCGAAAGCTTGTCTTTAAGGCTTTGCGACAGGGCAGAGTTAAGCTGCTTGGTCTTATCAAGTTCGGACTCAATTTCCTGAAGCTGCAATTCTGTTTTCTTCCTAAGATTGATTTCCTTCTGCTTCCTAAGGCTGATAGAAAATGCGGATACCACGCAGAATACGCATACCAAGACTAATATTAAGGCTTTAGTTTTATTTGCTTCCATGTATGGCCTCTCTTTTAAATTATAGTTATATTATTTTACCGCCTTCTTCAGTTCCTCTACTCTATCCGTTTCCTCCCATGTGAAGCCCTCGTTCTCGCGGCCGAAATGTCCGTAACAGGCGGTCTTTTTATAGATTGGCCTCCTGAGTTTCAATTCCCTGATGATCCCGTTAGGCGTCAAGTCAAATATCTCCCTTATCGCCTTGACAATCTTCTCCTCGGCTGCCACGCCTGTGCCGAATGTATTTGCCATCAGCGAAACAGGCTCAGCCACGCCTATTACGTATGCAAGCTGTATCTCGCATCTTTCGGCTAGCTTAGCCGCCACTATATTCTTTGCAACATAGCGGGCCATATAAGAGGCAGAGCGGTCCACCTTTGAAGGATCCTTTCCAGAGAAACAACCGCCTCCGTGCCTTCCGAATCCGCCGTAGGAATCAACTATAATCTTCCTGCCTGTAACTCCCGTATCCGCCTGCGGTCCGCCAACCTCAAATCTTCCGGTAGCATTTATGTGAAATTTTGTATTCTTATCCAGATACTGCTGTGGCAGTACATTATCTATAACCAGCTTTTTAATATCGTGCCTCAGGTCCTCTGTCTTTACATGGGGGCCGTGGTGGGCGCCTATTACTACATTTTCTATTCTTACGGGTTTGCTATCGTGATATTCAACCGTTACCTGCGACTTCCCGTCGGGCCTTAAGTAGTCAAGGGTCTTATCTTTCCTTAACTGCGCCAGCCTCATAACAAGCCTGTGGGCAAGCATTATGGGAAGCGGCATAAGCTCGGGGGTTTCATTTATGGCATAACCGAACATCATCCCCTGATCACCGGCACCGCCTGTATCTACGCCTAATGCAATGTCGGGGGACTGTTCCTGTATGGCGGTTATAACCCCGCATGAACCATTATCGAATCCGAATTCCGGCTTGTTGTATCCTATCTCTTTTATGGTATTTCTGATGATTTTCGGGATTTCAACATAGCAGCTTGTGGTAATCTCTCCCGCTACAAATGCAATGCCCCTGGTAACAAGAGTCTCACAGGCAACCCTTCCGTTCGGGTCCTTTTCATATATCGCATCCAGAATGCTGTCTGATACGAGGTCTGCTATCTTATCCGGATGGCCCTCCGTAACCGACTCGGATGTAAATAAATATTTACCCTTTATCATTACCCTTCCTCCCTTGTTTGGTTTTAATGAACTACCTCGCAGCAAGCTGCGGGGAATTAACCCCCCGTCCCGCCAAAGGCGGGATTAAGTTATTTTGTTCGCCAATTTATAGGACGCTATATTTCCTATATCTATCCACCTGCCGTGAAAAACAAAACCGTATACCCAGCCCCTCTGGTAGAGCCAGTCTATAAAATGCCCGCTCATATCGGGGTTGTTCTTCTCCCTTAGATACCGGCCTACTAAATTCAGCCTTGTTTTGGTAAAGTAATATATGCATGGCGAGATAAGCGTGGTGTCGGGCTTTCTGGACTTTTCCTTAAAATCTATAACCCTGTTATCCCTGTTTAATTTCACCGTGCCGAATCTTTTTGCCTTGAGTTTATTATGTATGTTATAAACGCCTATAGAGCAGAACGGGGATTTGGTTTGCGCGAATATAATAAAACCCAGGAGATCAAATCCAAAAAAGTTATCCCCCCCCAGAATAAGCAGGTCATCATTTATTTTTTTGTGTTTTATGGCATATTGAATATCGCCTACCGCGCCCAATCGGCTGGCAGGCGACTTCGTGCCGTCATTAATTATGACTACCCTGGAAAACCCCGAATCCCTTTTCCATTTCATGAATGATTCATAGAATCTATCGTTTGTCACTATAAGGATTCCCTTAACCTGTTTTATATCCTTTACCTTCAAGACAAGGTGTTCTATAATAGGTAACCCTTTTACGGTAAGGAGCGGTTTTGCAATATGCTTTGTAAGAGGGTATAGCCTTTTCCCGTATCCCGCAGCAAGTATGAGCACCTTCATGCGCTGCAGCTCCTAACTAACAATTTCATATAAAGCCTTTCATAACTCCGCAGGCTTTAGCCCGAGGTTTCCATATTGCCTTGTAACATAAATAAGGGTTTAATTCAAAAATCAAAGTGCAAAAATCAAAATTACATATTAAAATGCAAAATTACTTTTTTCCTTTAAGGGTCAA
>JAGVOB010000217.1 GCA_020052955.1 Candidatus Omnitrophota bacterium
CCATTTATTACAAAAGGATTATGCCTGTTTTTTGATATCTTCCTTAAATCCTCTCTTAAGTCAGAAGAATTAGCCAAATCTTTTAATTCTTTCTTTTCTTTATCGCTTAACATCGCAGAACCTCTTTTTCAATTCATTAAATTTGCCCACTTTATCGAATATTTCAAAATATTCTTTAATCGACATCCAATCTAAATTCGACCCATAATAATCCATTAATGCTTCAATATCTAAGTATTCTTTTGCGGCCCTTGCCTCATCATTTACCAGAGCCTGAACTTTCAGTCCAATAATATCTTCTGGCCTTAATACTCTGATTTTAAGTTCACCGGCAAATATATCTTTCTCAAGGGCACTTTCTAACATTTTTACGGAGATATCTCTAAAAGCAAGTAAAAAGTCAATTTCGCCAAAAATTTTGACCGCAGAGACATACTGAGAAACATTCTTGCTTTTATACACACACCCATATCCATTTTCTTTCATAATGCTATCTATCTTAGGCAAATCGTCCCGGTAAATCAGAAAATCTAAATCTATGGTAGCGCGCGGCACTCCCAGCGCTCCTAATGCAAAGCCGCCCATAAGAGCATAACGCACATGTTCTTTACTGAACCTTTTGATGATTAAACTTAAAACGGCCTTAAAATCCATACTTACTCCTTGCTTAATAGCCAATTTTTATGCCGTAGATACCAGTTTACAGTAAATCTGATTCCTTCTTTCCCTTGATATCAGTATAAGTTCTTGGCATGGCCTTTATAACCTTCGCGGCTTTTAACATAGAGGGACTGGCGAATTTTTTTGCATAATCAAAAAGCACATTCTGATCGATTTTTTCTCTCCAGTCTCATAAGTAAGGTCAATTACTTCAAAAAGTTATTACCACGTTTCTCCCAAAGGGCGCCACGGCCAGTGCCTTTGCAAAAAAGATGCCCTTCCCTGCATAGGCGGTTTAAGATAACCCTAATCATATCCCGGCTGACTGATGGACATAGCCTTTCCTAAATCCTATAGAGGAAGGGCCTAATCGCGAAGCGATTTTCTTGAAAACATGAGCTCTTATTTTAGGATCTGGGATGCGCATAGCCCACTGCTTAACTTTTTTAAAACTAAACGACTTTGGGAAAAAGAGTTCCGGAAAATGACCGAATTGCTTTTTCTTGCAAGCCGACAAGTAAAAACTGTCCACCAAGGCTTTCTCAGGCTCGGCAATCAGGAATTTACCGGTTTCCTTATACCAGTTAAAACCGCTGAAAAACTTAGGGGTCAACTGATGAAAGGAGAAGACCCCCAGCTTTGTGCGGATTATTTTTGTGTGGGATGTAGAAGCAAGCGTTATCATTTGCGGAATCTGCTCAATCATATTATGCAGGTGTAACGCGCTTACAAAAGACACATAAGCGCGGTGGCGGGCAAGTAAATACGGAATAACCGCATATGGGCTTAGCCCTTCGCTGCCTGCCTCAGCCCATATCCCCCTGTATACTTTTATAACAAGCCCGTCCTTTACCAGATTATTCAAAGCCTGTGTAACTGCCGACAGGGATTTTCCTGATAAGGCCGATAATTCAAAAGTGGTAAATACGGGATGGCCCAGCTTTTTAATGCTCGCTAAAAGAGAGCGCTTACGCATATTCTTTTTCTAATTGCTCAATAAAACCGGCTGTTTTTAGCCGTATCTCCTCCCACGCGGACGGATTATTATATACAGGTTGGTCTTCGGGCGGCAAATAAACAACTACCGTATCCCGGAAAACCGCAAATTTAACTTCAAAAACATTTTCGTATGCTTTTAAAAATACGCTTTTTTGTATCGGCATTGCCGTTTCCGACTTGTTTGGGCTATACTGGGAATTTAACATGCATAGATCAAAAATATCCCGCGCCTGAATTACAGAGCGCCCGGCAAGGGCTTTTATCTTCTGGATTACTGCCGGCTGTATGCCGTAATGCGGAATTAGCACAGGCCCGATTTTATATGCCCTTAAAAGAGATTCTAAGGGCGCCTGCACGACAGCCTCCCCGGACATGCTCCTGCGGGAGAATTCAATCTTGGTAAAAAGATCCACATCCGCCGAAGTAATTAAATGTATCTTAAAACGCTGTGTGGTTTCTGTTTGTTTTGCATGTTCAATCGCCGGCGGGATAATTTGTTTTATCCCAAAAGGATTAAGGTTCCCTTCAAATGCCGGCATCCGCAAGATATTCATCACGCATTCTTTAAGGGGAAGCAACCCTATCCCCCTGACATCTAAATCCATATCTTCGGAATAACGAATGCTGTTAAAAAATAAACGCAGATTCACCCCATCCTTTAAGGCATATAAATCGGGCTTAACCCTGCGCCCGAAATAACGCAGGAATTCCAGGTGAAACACTTCCCTGATTTGTAATTCTGAGTAATTATCACTGGCCATAATTATGTATTATAATTTAGTTATAACTAAATTATAATACATATTTCTCATTCGTGCAACGCCTCACTCAGCAATCACCTGGCTAAGATTATACCTTTCATGGCTTAGACAGGCTCCTGTTCTGGTAAAGTAGAGTTTGCCTCGCTTTTTAAGAGCTCTATTTCTTCTTTTAATCTTTCGTATTCCTCCAACTTTCTCGTCAAAAATTTATGGGTAAGTATAACCTTCTCCTTTATGCCTTCCGGTGTAAGCTGATAGATATAACTTAGTTTATTCTTTGAATTTTTAAAGTTATTTATCTTGATAATACCCTTAACTACAAGAGCCTTTATAAGGAAGTTTGTCTTGCCAAGGCTGACCAGATACTTCTGGGAGAGATAGCGTTGGGTTATATAAGGATTGGCCTCTATTTCCTTGAGTATATGGAGTATCTTTTCGGTCTCTAAAATATCTATTTTATTGTTATTCATATGTTCAACCTGTGAACATATAAAATACCAAACTACCAAAACAGTGTCAAGGGAAATCTTTTTAAGAACTTAAAAGGAGTGAAAGTCCTGTCTCAAGAGAGATTTTAGGATGCCATTTAATTAAACGCTTTGCCTTTGTTATATCGGGACAACGAACTTTAGGGTCATCTTCAGGCAGGGGTTTAAATACTATTTTACTTTTACTGCGGGTTAAGGCGACTATCTTTTTGGCTAATTCTAAAATCTGCGTTTCTTCCGGATTGCCTAAATTTATGGGTCCGTTTACGTTTGAAAACATTAGTTTATAAATCCCATCTATAAGATCGTTAATATAACAAAAAGAGCGTGTTTGCAACCCTTTGCCGTATATTGTGATAGGTTTATTTTTCATCGCCTGTAAAATAAAATTTGGAATTACCCTTCCATCATCCTGCCGCATGCGAGGACCGTATGAATTGAATATCCTTACAATCTTGGTATCCACACCATGCACCCTATGATATGCCATAGTAATAGCTTCCGCAAAACGTTTTGCCTCATCATAAACCCCCCTGGGCCCGATTGAGTTTACATTTCCATAATACTCTTCACGCTGTGGATTAACCAGCGGGTCACCATATATTTCGCTGGTAGAGGCAAGCAGGAATTTAGCCTTTTTGGCTTTAGCAAGGCCCAGAGCATTATACGTTCCAAGTGAACCCACCTTTAGAGTCTGGATGGGATATTTTAGATAATCAACAGGGCTTGCTGGTGAGGCAAAGTGAAGAACATAATCAAGCTTGCCTTTTATGTTTATTTTATTAGAAACATTATGCTTGATAAAAATAAAATTTTTGTTTTTAACCAGATGTCTGATATTATCTAAAGAGCCCGTTATCAGATTATCCATACAGATAACCTTAAACCCTTCGCCAATCAGTTTGTCACATAGATGAGAACCGATAAATCCAGCCCCACCTGTTACTAAGTATCTCATTTAGGTATCCGACCCTTCGCAGAACTGTTTTATCATTTTAACAACGTATTTAATTTCCTCGCGCCGCAATTCAGGATACATCGGTAACGACAATACAGTAGAAGCAGCAGTCTCGGCATTCGGAAAGTCACCTTCTTTATATCCAAAATATTTATAGACCTCTTCAAGGTGGATAGGGATAGGGTAGTGCATAAGGGTTGTTATGCCTTTTTCCCTTAAAAAAACATGCAACTTATCCCTCTCTTTTATCCTTACAGCAAATACATGAAATACATGTTTATGGCCAGGAAACTGCTTTGGTATAATTATAAAATCATTAAGTCTGTTTTGGGAGAACAACCTATTATAAAAGGTGCCGATTTTTCGCCTTCCTGCGTTCCACCTGTCAAGGTATCTTAGTTTAACTCGAAGTATTGCCGCTTGAAGCTCATCAAGACGGCTATTTTTGCCTTTAATTACATGATGATATTTATCCTTTGCTCCATGTGCGCGCAACATCCGTAGCTTTTCGGCAGTTTTTTTATCATCCGTAGTAATTATACCCCCGTCGCCGTATGTACCTAAATTCTTTGACGGGAAAAAACTAAAACACCCGCAATCGCCGAATGAACCAACCTTCTTTCCTTTATATTCCGCACCAACAGCCTGGGCGCAATCCTCTATTACTTTAAGCTTATATTTTCTTGCCAGGCGCATTATTGCATTCATATCGCATGGCTGGCCATACAGGTGCACGGGCATTATAGCTTTAATATTTAGTTTTTTACTACTCTTCGCTAATACCTTTTCGAGCTGTTCCGTATCGATATTGCAGGTATCCGGATTAATATCAACAAATATGGGCTCTGCACCCACAAAGACTATCGCTTCCACAGTAGCAATAAAGGTAAAAGGGGTTGTTATTACCCAGTCGCCCTTGCCTATTCCTAACGCAAGTAAGGCCAGTTCTAAGGCATCGGTGCCGGAAGCAACTCCCACAGCATATTTAGTGCCGCAATATCTAGCAAACTCCTCCTCCAGCTTAGAAACATTTTCCCCCAGTATAAAATGGCCGCTGTTTAAAACTCCTTTTATGGATGTATCAATCTCTTTTTCAATTGATTTATATTGTTTCCTAAGGTCTAGAAACGGGACTTTCATTTTGTCTCCCATAATAGTCCAGGGTTAATTTTAAACCATCCTTAAAATCAACCGTTGGCTTAAATCCGAGAAGATTTTTCATCTTTGAAATATCGGCTAACGTATGCAAAACATCTCCGGGCCGCAAAGGGGTAAAGACAGGTTTAATGTTTTTAACCAGCATTTCATTTAGTCGATTAACCAGCTCCATGACCGAATAGGAATTGCCGCACGCTACATTAAAGATTTCACCTATGCTATTCTTTGAGGTTGCCGCAATAAGATTTATGTCAACTACATTCTTGACATATGTAAAATCGCGGGTTTGCATTCCATCGCCGTGTATCGGAGGCGGTTCATCGCGAAGCATGCAGGTGATAAATTTGGGTATAACCACAGCATAATGAGATTCAAGCGACTGGCGGGGGCCAAATACATTAAAATATCTAAGCATAACCGTCTCTAATCCAAAGGATGAAGCAAATATCTTACAATAATATTCTCCCATGAGTTTTGTAAGGGCGTAGATTGAGATTGGATTTGAGAGGTCTGATTCTTTTTGTGGCATCTTAGCAGTATCCCCGTATACCGAACTTGAAGATGCAAATACAACACGCTTTGCTTTATTTTCAAGAGCTGAGAGCAAGATATTTAATGTGCCTTTTACGTTTACCTCATTATACCTTGCAGGATTAAGCATGGATTTTGGGACAGACCTAAGGGCCGCCTGGTGTAAAATATAATCGATACCTCTGGTAGCTTTTTTGCAGATATCAAAATCACAGATGTCCCCCTCCATGAGTTCTATTTTATCTAAAACTAAAGAAAGATTTTCGCGTTTTCCGGTATCAAAATTATCCAGCACGCGCACATTTTTTTTGCGCCTTACCAATTCGTCAACGATATGGGAGCCGATAAACCCAGCCCCTCCTGTTATTAAGTATCTCATTTATATCTCCCATTACACCTAAACATAGTTAAATTATAGATTAGCATTGTTATAGCTAACAA
>JAGVOB010000093.1 GCA_020052955.1 Candidatus Omnitrophota bacterium
CTTTTTAATGGTTAATGTTTATTTGACTAAACGAATAACCATTATAGGAGAAACGCTTATAATTTATACTACTTTCGCATAAAAGATTATACGTTACCGGGAGGCTAAATCTAGTTGACAAAATAATCGATTATGGTAACATATTACCATAAACATGGTGAAAAGATGATATCCATACGTTCAAAGGTGGCGATAAAATTACTGGATTACTATTTCCTTAATCCGGATGCCCAAAATTACATTAATGAGCTGGCAAGGATTTTGGAACTCGATCCTAAAAATACTGAAACCAAGCTTAAGGAATTCGAAAAAAGCGGCTTTTTCAAAAGCGAATTCCGCGGTAAAGAAAGGTATTTTTTCCTCGCAAAGGATAGCCCCATTTTGGAACATTATCGCCAGATTTTCTTAAAGACATACGGCATAGAGAAAAGGCTTAAAGATATGATACGGGATATCAAGGGGCTTAAGGAAGCATATATATTTGGCTCGTATGCGGCTAATAAGATGGATTCTTCAAGCGATATCGATATCTTAGCTGTCGGCTCGCACTCGGTTCTTGAATTGCAGAGGCACATCGCTAAGTTGCAGAAGGATACAGCCAGGGAATTCAATGTAACGAATTTAAGCCAAAAGGAATTCGCGGCAAAGAAAAAAGATAAGGACTATTTTATAAATCACGTCTTTAAAACCAAAACTATAAGGCTTGTATGATTAATTTTGAGCGCCAATACTTTCAAAAGCTTTCATTTAAAGAAGAACAAATTAAACAATTCTCAAAGTCTGCTCTTCATGACCTAAAGATAGCTGAAGAATCGGATATTCCGGATGTTATTTTTAAATTCAGTTATGATGCCCTTATAAAATTAGGTATAGTTTTAATCGCCAAGAAAGGCTATAAGATAAGAAGCACAAGCGGCCATCATGTTAAGATTCTGGAGAAACTGAGCCAACTGCTTAAGGATGAAGATATCCTTGTGCTTGGCAACAAGATGAGGCAGGAGCGCAATTTTAATCTTTATGACGGCGGATTTTTTGTGGGAGAAAAGGACAGCCGCGAGTATTTAAATTTTGTAAAGAACGTTTTTAAAAAAGTGGATATAAAGTAAAATGTTATTTAGAAACGACACGATTTAGTTTGATTTAGTTTTGTATTTTTGTATTGTATTTCAAAGCTTGACACTTTGTGGTTTAGATTGAAAGGAGAGGACATATGGAGCTGAAAAAACGGGCGTCATTTTTGACTATAATGATAGCTATCTTCATTTTCTCGTTTTTCCAAACAGGTTTTCCTCAATCTACTGAGCTTCAAAATCTTTTTATTTATTTACCCCATGGAGAAATTCCTTTGTCAAGGCATAATCCACGGGAAGTTCGGAAACATAAGGTTAAAATCAGGTTTGAATTACTTGAATCCAACAATGTTGATAGAATGAATATAAATCTTTTTGACAATGTAAATTATGAAGTAAAAAAAGAAAAACTGATCTATCGTAAAGATGACCCCTATTTACCAGTCGAAAGAAACGATAATGGGTATACATGGTATGGCAAATTTATAAAATATCCCGGGCTTACTGTTATTATTGTTGTTGGCGGCGACAGTGCAGCAGGAACAATACTCTCTCCTGAGGAAGGAACTTTTTACTACGAAATATCTCATGGCGGCCAAGATTACAATATATTAACAAAGGTTGATCAAAGCAAATTTCCTCCAGATTAGCCTTAGGATTTTTTAGATTAGATTTGCTTTGCTGATAGATTTGAAAAAGGTTGTTAAAATGGAAAATTAGCCAGTTCTTTGCAGACTTTCATCCCGCTAAAAGTCAGCGGGATTTTACTGTATAAATATTGCGGTGTTCAAAAACTCGTTCATGATGGGGAGCCAATTCTCTTTAAGCCCTTTTCCCTAATATGACTCAAACCTTATGGCCTACGTAAGGCTCAAATAGACCCTCTGCGAGTAAAGTTCTTGCAGAGGATTTTTTCTTAAGGTATAATTAACCGTATGAAAATAATAACAAAAACATTATTGCTTGACGAACTTAAGCATATGGCTGCTGCCACCTTTGGGAATTTGGTAAAGGCAGTTGTGGACGTTGATAGAGAGCTTATTGCAGTTGTTACGAAAAGGATTGTTCGATGAGTTATCAGCATAAAAATCTTGCGGCAGGACGCTGGGGTAAATTATCTTTCTTCGAGCAAATGGCAAATATCGGAAGCGAAGTGGAGCGCGCTCTCAACTGGCGGGCGAAGAATAATGCCGCTTATTGCCGGCAGGCGGCTGAACGCGCTATTGAACTTATCGACTTAACCATAGAAGGAGCAAAAAATTTCGCACGGCTTAAAGAGCTTACCCGCGTCCGAGAAGCTATAGCGGATTACTTCTTTGGAGAAAACGAGTTTATCTCCTCAGATGCGTTGTGGAGAAAATACTTTTCCCATTTTGCCTATGCTGTGCGTAAGGATTATTAACCTGCCCTTACGGAGATTTTTTCAGCTTTTCCTGCAAAAAACTCCATGAGCGATACGCCAGGGAAGGCATAATAATACCTTATCCGATAAGGGCAATAAATTACGCGCAGGAGAAGGCCGACTGATATGTTTGTCTTATCTAATTTCTTAATAGCCATAGCGCGGATTCTGGAGGTTACCCTTAGCGTGCTTTACTGGCTTATATTAATCCGTGCCTTGATAAGCTGGGTGAACCCTGACCCCCATAACCCCATTGTGCAATTTTTATATAAGGCAACAGAGCCGATTCTAAATCCTATAAGAATGATTCTGCCGTTGGGTTTAAGGTTTGGCATGGATATTTCTCCCATAATTGCATTTCTGGCGATAATATTTCTTAAGTCATTTTTGGTCAGGACTATGTTGGATTTGGCGGCAAGATTAAGATAGACGTTATAACCGGTAATTATAATAAAAACACTAAAACAAGGAGGGGTTGTATGTGGTATCTAAAACTCAGGATGTATATCTTAATAGCGGTTCTCTTCGGTATTATCTATATGGTTATGACGGTTGTCGGAGTGAGCATAGGTATAACCAACTTCTATTTCTATCTTGCGCTTTCTTTAGGCATGATGTTTATTCAATATTTGATCGGGCCAAAGATCGTGGAGTGGTCTATGCGCGTCAAATACGTGGAGAAGAACCAGTATCCGCAGCTGCATCAGATGGTAGAAGAGTTATCTAAAAAAGCGGGAATCCCCAAGCCGAAGGTAGGTATCGCCCAGATAGCTCTGCCCAATGCCTTTGCCTTTGGGAGAGGGGTATCCGATGGAAGGGTCTGCGTTACCGAGGGGATTATGAAGCTTTTGGATGAAAATGAGCTAAGGGCTGTCCTGGGACATGAGATAAGCCATCTTAAGAACAGGGATGTTTTGACCATAATGCTGCTTTCGGTTATTCCGATGATCCTATACCGCATAGCCTGGAATCTCCTGTTTTTTGGCGGCGGACGAAGAAGAAACAATGAGGGCGCCAATATCGCACTTATCGGCATGGCTGCCCTTATTTTTTATTTTATTACTAATTTGCTGGTGCTATATGCCTCGCGCATAAGAGAGTATTTCGCAGACAGGGGTTCGATACTTCTGGGAAATAAGCCTGCCTGGCTTGCATCGGGA
Source organism: Candidatus Omnitrophota bacterium (assembly GCA_020052955.1). Taxonomy (GTDB): domain Bacteria; phylum Omnitrophota; class Gorgyraeia; order VGKN01; family VGKN01; genus JAGVOB01. Next base: position 3,633 of record JAGVOB010000093.1, read on the forward strand.
TTATATAAATTAGTCTATGGCTCTGCCATTATGGATAAGGAGTCTCTGAAAGAAGCCGAGGGCTTAAAGGCATTTTTTGCCAACGACCCATCGCGGGCAATGGAAGAAATCAAGGAATTAAAACAGCTTGATTTGGATAGAAGCGGCACCATAGACTCTTACGAATTAGAGCGGATTCAGGCAAAGAGCCTAAACTTGAATTTTGGAGACAGGTTGTTAGAGGTCTTGAGCACGCACCCTAATATGCTTAAGAGGATAAAACAGCTATCGAAATACGAGGTTTAAAAGATAGGGAGGGTTGAACTATGGATTGGAAGGATGTTCGTGGACCAGATGATATTATCAATGTAGGGAAGAAGAAAATCGGAGATTTTGGAAAGTTTTTGCCATTTATAGTTTTAATATTTGTGGCAATGGTGGGGTTAAAAGGGGCTATTTATTCTGTTGGTCCTGATGAGGTAGGGATAATTCAGAGGTTTGGCAAGTTTACGCGCTTAAGCTCACCCGGCCTGCACGCAAAGATTCCCTTTGGTATAGAGAAAGTAACGCCTATCAAGGTAGAGAAGATTTTTAAAGAGGAGTTTGGATTTAGAACGCTGACGCCCGGGGTAAATACACAGTATTCCACAAAACACTACCTCGAGGAGTCTTTGATGCTCACGGGAGACTTAAATATTCTTGATGTGCGCTGGATTGTACAGCTTAAGATAAAAGACCCCATAAAGTTGCTTTTTGCTGTACGTAATCCGATAGACACCATTAGGGATGTCTCCGAGGTTGTAATGCGCCGTCTTGTAGGAGATTACAGTGTAGACGAGGTACTTACTACAAAGAGGGAAGAAATAGACCATCTAGCTCAAATTGAAATGCAGAAGATTTTAGACAGTTACCAAACAGGTATTCAGATTGTTACGGTAAAATTGCTGGATGTGAATCCTCCGGAGAATGTAAAAGCGGCATTTAATGAGGTAAATGAGGCTAAGCAGGAAAAGGAAAAGATGATTAATCAGGCCTGGGAGGCTTATAACAAGGTTATACCAAGAGCCAGCGGGGAGGCAGAAAAGACCATCCGCGAAGCAGAGGGATACGCGCTGGATAAGATAAACCGCGCTAAGGGTGAATCTGATAGATTTCTGGCGACGTTAAGCGAATATAAGAAAGCTCCGGATATCACCAAAAAGAGGTTTTATTTAGAGACAATGATGGATGTGCTGCCAAAGGCAAAACATAAGTATATTATAGACCCTAAGCAATCATCTATTCTACCATTGCTTAATATAGGGGAGAGGGGAGTTAAAAAACAATGAAAGGATTATTAGGGACTATTTCGGGGATTGTTATGCTGTCGGTTATTCTGGTGATAGTGGTGCTTGCAAGCGGCACATTATTTGTTATCGATGAAACTAAGCAGGTGGTGATCACTCAGTTTGGTAAGCCGGTGGGTGGACCCATAACTTCTGCAGGGTTACATTTTAAGACCCCCTTTATGCAGGAAGCGCATTATTTCGAGAAGAGGCTTTTAGACTGGAACGGCGACCCAAATCAGATTCCGACAAAGGATAAAAAATATATCTGGGTAGATACAATAGCTCGCTGGAAGATAGTTGATGCCCTTAAATTTTTGCAGTCGGTAGAAAATGAGATGAATGCGCAAAGCCGCATGGATGATATCATTAATTCTGCTACCAGAGATGCCGTTACGGGACATCTTTTAGTTGAGGCGGTAAGGAATACAAATCGTATATTAAACTCTGAGGATGCAGGAGAGGACCTTATTGTCACCGATGAAGCGCTTGAGCGTATTAATGTTGGCAGAGAGCTCCTCACGAGGGCTATTCTAGAAAAGGCAAAGGTACTCGCTCCCCAGTACGGAATCGAGATTATGGATGTGCGTATTAAACGCGTCAATTACGTAGAGGGTGTGCGTAATAAGGTTTATGACAGGATGATTGCTGAGAGGAAGCGTGCAGCTGAAAAATACCGCTCTGAAGGCCAGGGTAAATCTGCCGAGATCGAAGGTCAGGTAGGGAAGGAACTAAAACTGATTACCTCTGAGGCATATCGTCAGGCACAGATAATTACGGGAAAGGCAGACGCACAGGCTATTAATATATACGCAAATGCATATAATCAGGATGCGGATTTTTATTCGTTCTTAAAGACGCTTGAGACATATCATAAGACAATTGATAATAATTCTACGATAATCCTGACCACTGATAGCGATTATTATAAGTATCTAAAAGAGTTAAAATAGCCAAGTAAAAAAGTTCATTTAATACGATCAAATATTGCTTGCAGAATTTGGTTTTACTTTGGGCAGAAAATTTTAAGGAATATCCAGACCGAAGAAGATAAAGATAATAAATAAAGAATATCTAGCAAATATCTCCAGCATATTTAATTTAGTTGACTATATGGGAGAGTTAAGATATAATATAACAAGTAGTAGAACGGTAGTAAATAAGGAGTAGAAATCTTGTACCGCAAGGTAAGAGATAATTTGCCTTGCGCTTGTTGTTTCTGCCATTATTTACTATAATCATAAGGAAGGGAGGGTAGTGAATAATGGCAAAGGGAAAAGTTAAATGGTTCAGTAATCAGAAGGGCTATGGGTTTATTACGACTGAATCGGGTACTGATGTGTTCGTGCATCACAGCGCAATTCAGGGAGATGGCTACAAGACCTTAGAGGAAGGCCAGGAAGTCGAGTTTGAGGTAGAGAAAGGCCCAAAGGGCGAACAGGCCACAAAGGTAGTGAAATTGTAAAAACAAAGATTGCAAGCCCGGCTTTGAAATGCCGGGCTTTACTTTAGAAGGAGATTTAAGATGCATACAGGGAAAATAAAAAAACTGATCCGAGACAGAGGTTTTGGTTTTATCAACGCTACTGACGGCAGAGAGGTGTTTTTTCACCGCAGCAGCCTAGCGGAGGGTAAATTCGAAGACCTAACAGAAGATCAGGATGTTGAGTTTGACGTTGAAAAGTCCGCCAAGGGACCAAGTGCCCTTAATGTGCGTATTGCCGCGAAAAAAGAGTAGATTCGAAACAAACATATCTATCAGTCTTTTTTAGGAGAAGATGCTTAAGAAGTCCTTATCCATCCCGTCTACCTATTTATAGATTATCTGTTTGTTAAGTAGCCCCAGTGGTATCACTGGGGCTACTTTTTTATCCGACTTCGCACCTATCTGCCCGCTTCGCAGCGAGGCGAGCCGACAAGGCAGGGAATACCATGGCTTTTAGCTGTGGATGTCATGCCTGAAGCAGCCATGAGCGAAGATATATGATTGAAAAAGCCTGACCAAATCCTTATGATGGTGGTAGCTCACCAACCATCATAATCACACAATTTTAGGTCAAATGCTAAAAATGTTTTCGAGATACGAATTCCAAAAAACCATTTCAGAGACTGAGGTCGGATATTACGCAAGAGGATTTAGCTCCTGGAATCATCTTGTAGCCATGCTCTTTGGCCAGCTCTCAGGCATGAGTTCTCCGGGGCGGGGGCGATATGTCCAAAGGCAGTTCTATGATGCAGCAGGGCATGCAGGGAGTTCCCCAGGGAACAGGCCAGTCTTCATCAATTTCAACTCCTCCTGGCTCAGGCGCGACTAGTAAAACTGAAAAGACGGGCGATTATCCATGAGCACAAAACAGAAAATCAGAGCCTTATTGATGGGCATTATTTTTTTTATTATATTGGTTGATTCCTTTGCCGAGGAAGAGTTTAAAGAGATTGCTATCAAGGATATCAACCTTTTTAAAGAATCGGAGAGCGTTAATCAGAAAAAGAATACAGGGTTTAATTTTAGCAATGTAGAGGATCAGGATAATATTAGTACCGAAAAACCCAAAGAACGGGCCATACAAAAATTAGAACAAGTGAAAAAAGAGACTTTGAAATTGGGCGATAGCGCCAAGGTAAAACAGATAGATTTAACTATAGATAATATAAAAAATATAGAGCCTAAAAACACGTCTAAGGATATGCAGAAATTTTTAGATAATACAGAAAAGTTTCAGGGTTCGATTGAGCAGATAGAAAAGGATATCGAGAAATTTGAGAAAGAAAATCAGGTCAATGTGCGTTAAAGGATTTTTTCTGCCTGCTAAATTTCCCGCAAATTTTTCTCTTTCCCTATAGGGCAATAAGCTCCGGCGAAATACTGTCAACTAGTGCTGGAGGTGGGAGTTTCCCGGATGAAGTAATTTTATTTAGAAATTCTTCGGGATCCCGTGCCGAATGCAGTTAATCAATTAGTAATTCTTCGGCATCCCGAAGTAATGCTACAGGAAGCAACATCATTCGGGAAAGCGACACTTAGTGAGTGGCTACATTCGGGAGAACCCACATCAAGTTACCCCGCCAGTTTTTGTCTATCCTGATATTCGTTCAAAAGATGCAATTTGGTGCCGCGGGAGAGAATCGAACTCTCATGATGTTACCATCATCGGTTTTTGAGACCGACGCGTATGCCAATTCCGCCACCGCGGCGTTATTTAACCCTTCCTATAAAAGGGCAAGGGTTCTCTTGATTTGAGGGGACCTAAGATTGCAGAAAGTAGTACGCCTTCCCTTAGTTTATCTATATCTAAGTTCATTTCTTTGGTTTCTTCGGCTTCTATAATAGATAAAGTAGAAACCCTTTTACCCAATCCTCCTCAGAAATAAAAGTTAAGTCTTGCTTATATTCTCCAAATGGACTTATAATTTCTCTTGACCTAAACAGTCTTGCCGGTATATTCTGCATAGGAGAAGGATATATTATTAAATTTCGCTCAATAATAAAATTATCGCCTTCTTTCTTAATAGAAGCTAATTTAAGCCCTCTTTTTGAATATACCTCTGCATTTCTTCCATATAAGTGATTCTCGTTACTGTTTTCCACTATATTTTCATTTCTATAAACTTCCATCATCCCCATTAAATTCCAACTTATGAATTCGGAAAAAGCAAAGGCTTCCTTTTCACTTCTTATATTTGCAATGTCCGATAAATCCTTAGCATTGGTTATCACTTTTACTAAATTATCCTTTATCAAGTAAAAAGTGGGATTAGGAGGGAGGGTTTTTATAGTCTGATAAGCATAAATTACATAACCCTCTTGGAGCTCAAAGTATTCAAGTTTACTTCCCTTACTTTTGATTAAATCGGCAGATATCTCTTCTTTTTCAACTTCTTCGGCACAGAGAAAAAGAATAGGCGTAAACAAAGACAAAATAAAAAATAATAGGAAAATAATATAATAATTAGACTTAATATTCACAGTTAAATTTTATGTTAAAATCGAGTATAAAAAATACATTTGGCTTATACTATCATGTTTTAATCTCTCTTACAACTATTCTGTTTCCCTCTACCTTAATCACTTTAATCTTTGCGTTGTTATGGATAAATACGCCCTCAGCAACAACGTCAAACCTTTTACCGTATATCTTAGCTGAGCCGGAGGGTCTTAAGGGGGTAAGGGTTATACCTTCCTTGTCTATAAGGTGCTCAAGGCTGTCTGCAGGGCCGCCAAAATTCTTGGCGGACTGTTACCCTCCAAACGCGGGAAACAATCTTTTCCGCACCCTTTTGGGTTCTAATCCCATCACCAGAGTTCCACGGCCATGTCCGTGGGTAAATGGCGGATCGGGACGTCGCCCCAAGATGGGAGTAGTAAGTTTATGTCCCGCGAATTTAAACCCATCCTCTAAAGGTGCTGGGGTGGTCTACCCCGCTGGATTAACCCATGGGGGGCTCTCCAGAACTTTTGGTGGTGCGTATTGGATAAGGTTAGAACTTGCCTCCAACATTCACCGTTAAAATAATTTCAATCTATGTTTATGCGCCGCGCCTTGGCCGGCGCTGC
>JAGVOB010000171.1 GCA_020052955.1 Candidatus Omnitrophota bacterium
ATTGTCAGGTATAACATCGTTACTCACCCCTTTTTAGGGTGAGTATACCTGACATTTTCTATTTGCAGAATACTGACATTATTATATTGCGTCTACATCTTTTTTTACTAACTTTTTTTAAATAACTGCATTATTAGTCCCTTCCTTAAGAGGTACTAGGAAGGACTATCCTTGTTGGATAGGTTATAGCTCCTTACACTTTAAGCACAGCACCTTCTTCGTCTGCGGTGTTAGTTTGGCAAAATCGGATATCCTATAACCCGTTACCCATACTATCTTATCCCCGGAGCTAACCAGCGCAAGCTTATCTCTTTTATGCCTTGAAACTTTTTCGTCCACAAGGAAATCCTGGAGTTTCTTGTCTCTCTCCATGCCGAGCGGTTTAAATCTGTCGCCTCCTGCCCTCGTTCTGACGATCAATGGAAGCTCTAACATTTTATAGTCAAAGTACTCTGTTGTTTTATCTTTATTCTTAAAAGAAGTGGGGACTTTATCTAAGAGCCCTGCTTCAAAGCCTACGCCTAACTCTTTTATAAAAGTTTTTCCGGGAATCTTTAGCCGCCATGATTTTTTTTCTTTAAGGCCTATCCTTCTAGTGCGCTGTGATATTAATTTTGAAGAATAACAGCGCACTTCCGCTAAGTGGGCAAGCCCCCCTTCGGCGCTCACTTCGTTCGCTGAGCACCCCCCAAGCGTGGGGGACGGTCTCCCCCGCACCCCCTTGTGCACTGTTGAAAATTTATGACACAGTGCACTGGGCCTTAATACCAGCGTATCATAATCCCTGATGACCGTTATTGACGGTATGTCAAGGCTGCTTCCCGATTTCCCAAAATTTATAAGGCGCTCCATATCCTCCCAGTTTTTATAGCTTATCTTATTTAAATCCCCCTTTTTCTTCTCAATCGCAATCCTGATAACTTCCGACTTTATAGCATCGTGGCATTTTAAAAGCTTATCAAGCGATATAATAAGGTCATCCCCTCTAAAACTTGAAATTTTATTAAACACGCCCTTTGCCCTGATGTGAAGGAAATCGTATGCCTTAGTAATCTCCTTGGATGTATTGGTAAGAATCTCTTTTATGTTTGGGTTAAAATCATTCTGAAGGTCCCTTAAAAGCAGATTCCTAACCTTGTTTCTGAGGTAAATATTTTTCAGGTTGGTCTTATCCAGCCTATAAGATAGCCTCTCTTCTTTTAGAAAGCTTAAAACCTCTCTCTTCCATGTCTCTATCAGCGGCCTGATTACATATATGCCATCGAATTTTCTTTTTGCGGATATGCCGCATAAACCCCTAGGTCCTGCGCCTTTTATCAACCTCATCAAAACCGTCTCTGCCTGGTCGTCTTTAGTGTGAGCGACTGCTATCTTATTAAGTTTATTTACCCTCGCCACCTTTAGGAAAAACTGATACCTCATCTGGCGCGCCTTATCCTCAATGGAGGCCTTGCATCTCTTTGACAATTTTAGAATATCTTTTTTTTCCGTAGATACGGGAATATACAGCTTTTTACCTAAATTTTTTACAAAAATCTCCTCTTTAACCGCCTCTTTTCTTAACATATGATTTAAATGGGCAATATGCAGGGTTAATTCTAATTCATCTTTTATATTATTCAGGGCGTGTAAAAGCGCTACGGAATCCGGCCCCCCCGAGACGCAGACCAGCACCCTGTCTTTTGCGCCTAGCAGGCCATATTTAAAAATTGTATGTTTAGTATTTTCTATAAAATCCATATTCAATTACGGCATAATTAATAATTTATAACTATTCTGTGCTATTCAACTGCCCCTCTATCTGTGCTATCTCTTGGTCTATGGAATTTATCTCTGATTGCATGGTTGTTATTTCTGTAGTTTTTGCTCCGCAGGGCGCATTCTTTAAAACACCGGACAGTGTATTCTGTTTTATGTTTCTTTGCAGGGTAAGCTGGTCCTTTTTAACCTCTAATCGGATTTGTATTTCTTTATTTGAAAGAGCACCATTGGTTATTTCATCAAATGTTAATTTGATTGCGTCTAAATTTTTATAAATCTCCGTATGGGTTACTCCTTCTATCGGATAATTATTCCTTGCATAATCACGCTGGCTATAGATATTTGGGACAACATCGTCATCTTTTTTTGTAAATTTTGTATCTGTCCCGCTTATGGTGTTATAGACAACTAATGGATTAGAACTCATATCGCTTAGTCCTTTTAAAAATTCACTTTCTGGCACAAGCTGTTGATATACTACCCAATCTTTGTTCTCTAATGATTTATTGTAAGGTATTAAAGCTAATTTAGACGGGCCACTAGCGATTAATATAACCTCATTGATATATTTTTCCATATGTATAGGCATTGATATAGTTTTTGTTACTGTTTTTGGAATTGAGATTTCTATTTTTCCTGGTAAAACAGGTATTTCTACATTAGTCAGCAATTCTTTATAACTATAGGTTACATTTTCTTCTTGGTTTTTGGTTAAAAAATCTGCTGTCAAGCCACCCATAGAATAACCTATAACTATGGCTTTTTTTCTGCCTGATTTCTCAAATGTGTACAAACTGGTAACATAGTTTACAAAATATACCGGGTACATAGTTTACATATTATACTATACGGCAAGGAGGTAACATGCCATGCCG
>JAGVOB010000069.1 GCA_020052955.1 Candidatus Omnitrophota bacterium
ATGCAAAAAGAAAAACAAATAATGTTTAAAAATTTATTCAAATAGACAGCCAGAATGGATTCGCCATTTCAGGCTCATCTTTCAATGAGAAAAGACTGATGGGGTAAAATGGAATTATGGAAATGACTACGCAAATAGTAATTTTTCAAATAATCGTCCTTATTTTTTCGGCGATCATCCATGAATATATGCATGGATGGATGGCTGACCGCTTGGGCGACCCGACGGCGAAAAACTTGGGAAGGTTGACTTTAAATCCTTTGCCGCACATTGATCCGGTCGGTTCAATATTTTTGCCGCTTCTTTTAGTTTTGTCCGGCTCAAGTTTTGTGTTTGGCTGGGCCAAACCCGTGCCTTTTAATCCGAATAATTTGCGTGATCAGAAATACGGTCCGGCTAAAGTAGCGATTGCCGGTCCTTTGGGGAATTTTGTTACCGCCATATTTTTCGGCTTAATTTTGCGATTTTTCCCGATTATGTCTTCGCAACTGGCAATTTTTTTGCAGATTATAATTTATATAAATTTATTATTGGGCATTTTTAATTTAGTGCCGATTCCGCCCTTGGACGGCTCAAAAGTAATTTCGCCCCTGCTCCCGCATAAATGGCAAATGAAATTATTTGAAATAGAAAGATACGGAATGTTTTTAGTTATGTTATTTATTTTTTTCGCGTTTCCAATTATACTACCCATAATTAATTTCTTTTTCAGGGTGATAACCGGTATTAATTAAATTTTTTGTGCTATAATATATTTATAAATAATTAACTGTGGATAAGTCTGTAAAGTTCATAAAGTCCTTAAAGTCTGTAAAGTCAAATGACTTTTGACTTTGTGGACTTTAAAGATTTTGGACTAATAAATTTATGTTAAACTTCAAAAACTATGCAAAATTTCAAGAAACCACGAAGGGCAGAGAGAGAGAGAGAGTAAAGGAAATTTTTCTCAAATTTTAAAAATCACGCTTACTTCTTTAGCCGCCGCATTAGCTTGCACGGGGATTATTTATGCCGCCACTACGGTTGGCTCTAATATTTTTACAACCGGCACTCTCACTACTTCAAACACAAACACTCTCTACGGCACAACCTCCATCGGCGGTGCCCTAACAGCGACCAGCACGCTAACCGTTGAAGGTTTAACGACATTAGGTAACGCTTCCACAACAATGCTTTCGGTTAGCGGGAATTCTTGGTTGGCGACGACGACTTTGATCGGAGCTTTGGGAATTACCGGAGACACTACTTTTACCGGAGATCTGGATATGTCTGGGAGCTCTGTTGATGTGGACGGCACCGCCTTCACAGGCGACTCGACATTTACAGGGGATGTGGGTATTACAGGAACTTTAACCACGTCAAATCCAATTAGGCAAACAATTAACTCGTTAAATAATGTCGCCATTGGTAATTTAAATACAGCGAATACGACCATGACAGGACAGAACAACGTCGTGATCGGCCCCGCATCCGGTACAGCTCTTACATCAGGAGCAAAGAATCTTATTCTCAGCAGCAATGCGGGCGCTAACATAACCACAGGGATCGCAAATATATGTTTAGGCCCACTGTCCTGTGAATCAACGGTCTCAGGCGGTAATAATATCCATGTAGGATATAGCACCGGATACGATCATTATGGTGTTGTGGGAATAGGGGCTCACTCATGTGCAGGGATATATGATTATGGTGGGACATATGGGGCGTATGATCTAAATGCTTGTTATGGGCATGAAGCAGGAACACCTAAAGACTATTTTACTGCTATTTATTTTGGCGGCGAACATAATTTATTGATGGGAGCCCGTACTGGCTATGTCGGAGATAAAGAGATAGCTGGGAACGCCTTGATACAAAAAAGCACGCTTTTAGGAGATGGGGCATCTTTCGGAACTACTTCATGGAAATATCTGACTTCTGACATATCACGTACAGCCGGAATCGATACTGCTACCGTTAATTCAACGGCACACAGTTTTAGTGATGAGGACTGGATATGGTTTAGAGATTCTATGCCTAATTCTTTTTTAAATTTAAACGCGACAACAGCCTGTGCATTAGGGCACGATGGAATATTTAGGGTCAATACAATAGATGCCAATAGTTTTGAACTTGAATGGTGTCGATCAACGGATGGGGCCACAAATTACACAGGTTATGGGTGGTCTGTGGCTATGAATGCAACCGCTGGGGATACAGGTTGCAGCGGAGCACCCAGTTTAGAAGCCGTCATCTATGATGCGGCATTTGCGGCAGCAATTGATGCTATTGCAGATAACACACCCATTAAATTTTCAGCCGATAACTGTGGTACGTCATTAACGCAGGATGTAGTATATTACACATGTCGCTGGAAACCTTTGGCTGGTGGGGCTCATTCGTCGGGTAAGCTATCATTTAAAACTACCCCGGACTGTGCCCAAACTGTTACGACAGGGTACGTCAATATAGTAACTAATCTTTATACTGTAAACGCATTAACGCTTGGGGATCAATCTCTTGGGGATAAAGTTTGTCCAGCTTTCACACGTCCTGATTTTGATGCCACCTATACCTATAGTGGGGTCACCTACGGCTTTGACTCTGAGTGTAACGATGTAACCGAGACAAATGTGATTAAGCTAGAGACTACGGCCCCTGATTGGGAATATATCACGGCACTTGGACGAGATGTAACATGTGGGACTAGTAATACAGTTTGTGTCGGTCGGGACGGAATTGATAAAGTAAAAATTGGGGGAGTATTAGATTTGCCTGTTTTATCTGGTACGCAGCCTGCATGTGCAGCAGTAGCGGATGTTGGGAATATGTATGTGGATAGTGACACGCCAGGGTCTGTATCATCTAGTCTATGTGTCTGTATGGATGATGGAGATGCTACATATTCTTTTGCAGAAATTTTTAATGGTGCTAGCAATTGTGATTAGAGGAAGGCGGAGTATGACGAATGAGTTATTTTAAATCTGGCACATATAACAGAGAATGTGATGATTGTGGTAAGGTATTTAAAAGAGACACAATGCATAAGAGTTGGGATAATTTTATAATTTGTTCCTATTGCAAAGAAGAAAGGAATGAGTTTAAAGGTAATATAAGAAAACACTCAAAAATGAGGATTGATTAATGGCAATTTCTAGTAGTTATAATTGGACAATTACTAAGGCCGACCTAATAAGAGATGCCTATGAAATGGCTGGTATTATTGGGCAGGAGGAAGATGTATCTCCTGAGCAAACAACTACGGCCTCTCGTTCTCTTCATATGTACATGAAGTATTTGCAAAGTAAAGGAACGATGTTGTATAATATAGAGGAGAGAACACAGAGTTTAACTGCCTCAAGTGAAAAGACAGGGACAGATGGGTTAAGCAATGGAGATTCCCAAAGCATAGCGTGTCGTTAAAGTATGAGGCGTTATCCATTACAGAAATAGATTTGTTTTGGATTTTTTTTCCTAGATGATTGCCACGGAGCATAAAACAAAAACTTTTTCCAAATCAACAAACTGTACAAGATGAGTACATAGGTAACACTTTTGAGAATTCTATGGGTGTTTGATAGTTTAAGGATTGGTGCGGTCTTTTAAAATTGTATTCAATGAGCCATTCGGTAAGGTTGCAGTTAAGTTCGTTTAAATCAAAGCGCATATTCCCCAGATCAAGGAATTCGGTTTCAAGGGTTTGATTAAATCTTTCGTTGTCCGGATTATCCTTCGGTGTCCGCACTCTTGAATAGTATTGCTCAATTTTGAGCTTTTCGCAAGCCGCTCTAAAGCATTTTTCAAATTCAGTCCCATTGTCATGCCCGACCCGTGGTATTTGCCCATCCAAAAGATAATGCAATCGATAGAGAAAGTCCTCTCCATTCTTTGAGCTCTTGGACTTGTAGCTCCGGGCATAGGCGAATTTCCCATACTTGTCGATGGCGGTAAAAATATATCTCTTAATGCCGTTCCAATAAATAGTAATGGTGTCTAAACAAATAATATATCCGGATGTCTTTTGATAATCAGGCAGATTCTTAATGAGTTCAATGGTTCTTTTCTTTGCCCCCTTTTCTTTGGTTCTTGCTTTCTTTTTGGCTATTCTGGCGGTTTTCAATGGATTAAAATAGAGTTTATTGTCTTCAATGACTTTCTGAATTTTCCACGAGCTGATAGATTCTCCATATTCTGTTTGGTAGATAATGGCTAATTTAATCTTGCCATAGCGAATGTGTTTTTCCCTTAGCTTGATTATCCGGCACTGGTAGGAGATTAGGGGCTTGGTAAATTTAATTTTTGGCTAATTATAAATAAAGTGTTA
>JAGVOB010000101.1 GCA_020052955.1 Candidatus Omnitrophota bacterium
ACTCCTGGTGAGCGAAGTCGAACCAAAGCCCGAGGTTTCCGTATGGCTCATACTGCACTTCGCCTTGCTCAGTGTCCTGAGCTTTTGCGAAGGAACCGGCCATTGTTCCCCTCGTTTAGCTCGGGACTTTGCTGGCCACGAATGTATAAACATAAAAAAATCTGCCCGTTGATTAAAGATGGCTTAGAATCTCTTTTTGGGCTTTGGAAATTTACCTAAATTCCAGTTGTGCATCATATCATCTATTAATTCAGCCAAAAGATGAATAGTTTCCCTGTTTTTTTGGTTAAGCCCTAACTTATCTTGTATGTACTCGTCGTAACCTTCTGTATTTATCTTTTCAGCAAAACCTTGCATGTTTTTAATCAGGCTACGGATTTGTTCCTCGTCACTTAGGCCTAATCTTGATTTAAATCCTTCATTCTGTATTTTATCTTTTAAATCATCCATAGGTAACGCTACCTTTTTTGGTTATTATAAAAAAACAGTTTGCCGTAAGTTGTCAACCGTTAGTTATTTTTTTGAAAAACAGAAACATCCTCTTTTTACTATCTTAATTTTTTTCTCAGCCTCAACCTTAGCCTTAACTCTTATTATCTTCACCAGACCTTATCGTCATCCTTACCATCTTCTTCTTCAAGGAGTTTTTCAACAGGAATTTCCTGATTTGTCATAACAGAGTAATAGAGGTCTTCGTCTATATTTGTCACGTTAGGCGAGACTACAATGTAGGAGATGCCCTTTTCTCTAAATTTTTCGGTAAAACCTCTGGTGTGATATCCTCCTGCTATTAAAGCAGATAAATTTAAGCCATTAAAATCCATCTTATCAAGAGTATTTCTAATAAGCGCTTCATCGCGCACTATCGCTAGTTTATAAAATTCCTCTTCATCCTTACGGCTTGAATCAATCGTTGAAATATTTGGGTCAAGCGAGTATCTAACGTTGTATTTCGGCGCTATCTCTTTTAAGAAATCAGAAAATGCCGTTGAGGTAAACTCTGCTTTATGCGTTTCGTAATACTCCATCTCCTCGTTGGACATGCTCATATCAAAAAACTTCTTAAGCATTTGGACGTTCTTGGAAAGCCTCGCAAGGCGCTTCTGTTCATCGGTTGTAAGATAGCTATCCCTTATTTCATCCTCAACCCCATCAAGTTCGCTAAAGAGCAAAACCTTGCTTATCTTCTCTGAATACCCTGTGTATTCAATGTAATTTTTCAGATTTGTATACTGCGCCAAGTCTATATTATTGGCATTCGCTGCCTCCTTCATCGCCGAAAAATATTCTCCTGCTGTCATCTCTCCCGCTTTATAGGCAAGGCTTTTCTGGAAAAAAACGCTAAATTCTTCTTTTGGAAGTGCCCTGCTTAAATCGTCTATCAACTGTGCCCGTTCTTTATCCACCTTTGCAAACTCTATATTTGGCTCAAGGGCTGAGAGTTCGGTGAGCATATAAAAATTGTTGAATTTTGAAAGGTCAACCGAACGCTCTTTGGCCTTTTCTCTCAGGTATGCCACGAAGTCATTTACCTCTATATCTTTATTTTCGTAGGAATCGTGTTTTTCATCCAGCTCCAAAACCTCATTAGGATATATTGTTTTTTTAACCTTAGAAAGCGCGGCCTTTATGTTATCGCATAGCCTTTTTAGGTCCTTTGACTTCGGGTAGGTTTTATTGAAAATCTCTATATGCTTAAGATACGGTTCTTCATCCTCAACTCCCCAAAGCTCTAAAGGATATTCACCTTCATTATTTATAAGGAGATATTCGGCTCCCGTAAGTTGGCCCTGCTTAAGAAAGAACTTGGTAACCTTTCTTTGCATCTTTTTATCCTTAAAGGTAAAAAGGGTGGGATCAAGCACACCTGCGGCCCCCTCGCAGTTTACAAGGCGAAGGCCGTTGGTTTTCATTAGATATCTCAGAATACGCACTATATTCATCTGGCAGTCGTAATTACAGTGCAAATCCTGCAGGTGAACTATAACTCTGCTTGAGGTCCCCTGATAGGTTTCGACAACCTTCCCAAAACCTTCAGGTATTTTTATATCAGAGAGGTTTTGTATGGATTCGTCCGCAGGCTTGTTCTTAACAAAATCATATTCAGAAAGTGCGGCTAATGATGGCTTTGATAGGAAGGAAATGCCTAAAAATAAAACTAGGCTAAAAAGGACACAATATTTAATAGTGAATTTGGTTTTGTCTGCCATATTAAAGTAGCCTTAAGTTTAGTTAAGTCCTTTTTAAAAGCTTTTTTAATACTATTTAAATATAGCATATATTGTAAGTTTTGTCAATATAGGAATTGAAAAAAAATGATTGTTATAACTATCTAGAATATAACGAGTTATAAAAAATTTAAAAAAAATTAACAAAAGTAAGCGCTACCATCTTCAAAAATTCATTATTTGCAATACTCTTAAAATTAAATTAGTAAACAAACCGCTAAGCAGATCATCAAGCATAATACCCCGCGAACCTTTCAGCCTCTCAGCCTCCCTGATAGGGTATGGTTTTAAGATGTCAAAAACTCTGAAAAATATGAATCCGGCGATTATATGAAACGTGGATAGTTCTATCAAAAAAAGGCTTAACAGCATGCCGCAAAACTCATCAATGACCACCTCTTTCGGATCTTCTATGTTTAAAATCCGTTCTGCTCGGCCTGATACCCAAAAACCGCATATTAAGGATACACCTAATATCAGAAAATAAGAAAGGCTATGCGAACCAGTAATTATTATAACTAAAGCACCCAAAAGACTAGCGAGCGTCCCCGGGAATTTAGACGTATACCCTAAAAAGTATAGTGACGCGATATTCTTTATGATTTTATCCTTCAAGTGATTACCCTTCTGCTCTTCCAGATAAAACTTATTCCTGAATAAAGCGTCAGCATAACCGTAACCATCATCAAAACAATTATAGAAAAAGACGAGGCTCTCTCAACTGAATTATTCCAGGCACCGAATTTTACAAGAGTTTCCCTGAGAGTAATATAAGCCAGGATTGAAATTACCGTTACTACCTGCGATACGGTCTTGTGCTTACCCTCTCTTTGAGCCTCAAGCACAATAGACTTAGATATAACGAATAACCTTATGCCTGTTACAATAACTTCCCTTAAAATAACGACTATCACCATCCATACCGGAATAATACCAAACTTCGCAAATACAATAAAACTTGCGAGGATTAAAATCTTATCCGCTATTGGGTCCATAATTTTTCCGAAATTTGTAATCAGGTTTCTCTTCCTGGCGATCCTCCCGTCATAAAGATCAGTCAGAGACGCACCAATAAAAAGAAAAAGTGCAATATACTTTGATAAGACTCCACCCCTAAAAAGGAAGAGGATATAGACGAACGTGAGCAAAATCCGCGATATGGTCAACTTATTAGGAAGATTCATGTTTTTATAATCCAAAAATCAAAATGACATATCAAAATCCAAATTTATTTTCTACCTTTTAAAGTTAAAATGCTCGATGCAAAGATATTGGCAATTTCAGATACTTCTTTTAATAGATTATTTGCTTCTTGGATATTACATTTATTAACATCTATCAGTATCTCTAACCAAAATTTAGATTCATTAGCGGATTTAAGCGAATGATTGAAGAAATTAGTAAAATCGTTTTTGGAACTTGCTGCTCTCGCCTCAAAGTAATTAGCGCCTATGCTTGTTCCGCTTCTCATAAGTTGGTCTCCGATAACCCTACAAGTCCTATCGTTTGGCAGAGAGTCTATAAAATTTACCATATTCAAAGTAAACTTTTTTATTCTTTTCTTAAGTTCCTCTTTAAATGCTTCTCTTTCAAATTTTGAACTTTGGATTGTCATTTTGGATTTTGATATTTGGATTTTGGATTTATACGAGTATTCCTACCAAATCATACTCCAGGGTATCTATAATTTTAACTCTTACAAACTCCCCTACTTTTAATTTAGGCTCTGTGTTTTGGGTTCTATGCTGTGTTTTAAATTTTGATTTTTGATTTTTCCTGCCCGCCGTTTTGCCTTGGCAGGCGGGGATTTTTGATTTTATATATACTATCCCATCCACTTCCGGCGCGTCAAACTCGGTCCTTCCTATAAATAAATTCGGGTCGCTTTTGTCCTTCTCATCAATAAGCACCTCAAGGGTCTTGCCTAAAAATCTCGCATTATTTCGCATGGATACTTCCTGCTGGGCCTTCATTATCAAATTAAAGCGCTCTTTCTTTACCCTTTCGGGTATCTGGCACTCGAAGCTATAAGCAGGGGTACCCTCTTCCCTTGAATATAGAAATACACCTAGCCTGTCGAATTCTATCTCTTTTACAAAATCAAGAAGCTCTTCAAATTCCTGTTCTGTCTCTCCCGGAAAACCGACTATAAGAGATGTCCTTATAGCTATATCTGGTATGTGCTTCTTTAGTTTTCCTATTATTCTTATTATTTCCTTTTTTGTCACGCCCCTGTTCATCCTCTTAAGGACATTATCATTAATATGCTGAATTGGCAGGTCTATATATTTACATAATGAGGGCTCATTCCTCATTAAGTCTATCAGGCAGTCCTGGATATGCGCCGGATGGGTATATAAGAGCCTGACCCACTTAAAGGCACCGAGAGAACAGACCTCTTTAAGGAGTTTACATATGCTAGGTGCTTTATACAAATCAGCGCCATAAAGGGTCGTATCCTGACCAATAAGTATTATCTCCTTTAAGGGTTTTTCAGCCGAAAGTTTCTTAAGCTCTGCTATTATGGATGGGCTAGGCCTGCTCCTAAAATCTCCTCTTATTTCTTTTATTACGCAGTAGCTGCAGTTATTTCTGCAACCCTCCGATATCTTTGTGTAGGCGTAATGAGGCGGCGTTAAAAGGAGCCTGGGGCTTTTGTGGTCATAAATCCAGTTAGAAATCCCACGGCCTGGGACGCCATTTCTAACGGGATTTATAAAATTGCTCGTCCCGGTTAAAACCGGGACGGTTTTAACCCTGTTACCGTTTAAGGGGAGTTTTTTTATTACTTCGGCTATATCGGAAAAATTTCCCGTGCCTAAAAAAGCGTCTACTTCCGGTAATTCTTTTCCAAGCTCTTCTTTATACCTCTCCGACAAGCAGCCTGTTACTATAAGGGCCTTTAGCATGCCTTCTTTCTTTAGCCGAGCAACCTTGAGTATCGCCTCTATCGACTCCTCTTTGGCATCCTTAATAAACCCGCAGGTATTTATAACGGCTATATCGGAGTTGTTAATATCCTCTTCTACTCTCCAGCCTGCCTTTTTAATAATTCCGAGCATAACCTCCGTATCAACAAGATTCCTTGGGCATCCTAGGCTTAAAAAACCAATTTTTTTGGGAGAAATGTCTCTCTTTTTTGCTATATTTAATAATGTCTTCATTACAAATGCAAATATTAAAAATCAAAATAACATATCATCCGCCAAAAATTGTGGCGGATTGAATTTTGGATTGTCCCGAATGAAGATTGCATCTTAAGTAAAACTTCGGGATGCCGAAGTTTTACTTGGTAAGTTACTACATTCGGCATAATTTTAAATTTTGCATTTTGAATTTTGGATTAATTACTTCTCCGGTAGCTTCATACCCTCGTGGGTGATGAGGATATTCTTCATTACGCCTCTGCCGGGAGAGCCGAGGCTATTGCCGTTTAAATCTAATTCAAGGCCCGCGGCATTTCCAACCCACAGCAGTATTTCGTCTTTTGCCTGCCAGGTGTTGGATGAGCCGGCCTTCAATATACTCTGATACACAATCTTACCGTCACACTTAATATGCATCCAGCTGTCCTGATTTGCCTTTGCGGTAAGTTTTAACATTTCATTTTCCTTTACCAAAAGCTGTTTAGGCTTTCCCTTTTTAACCTTCTTGGCTAAAGGCACCTCTTGCTTCCCTTCGCCCACAGGCTTTGATGCAATTTTTCCTATTATCTTCGTTAATCCTAGCCCTGCCAGCAAAACCAATATAATAGCGGCGAGTATCATGATATTAGTGTTTGGTTTCTTTTTTGCCTGAGGCTTGGATTTCATCTTCTCGTCCTCGCTCATTACCTTTATTTCCTGCGGAGGGGCTACCGCCATATCCTGCGAGGAAAACTCATTGAGCAAGGGCTCCGGGTCAAGGCCAAGATACTGGGCATACTGTTTTATAAAACCTTTTGCGTAGGTAGGATTGGGGAGTTTATCAAAGGCATCCTCCTCAATATTTATCAACGCCTTTAATTGAATCTTGGTACCGCGCTGAGCCTCTAAGAGGGTTATCTTTTTTTCTTCCCTTACTTTTTTAAGGGTCTCGCCTATACTGGACATTTTAGCCCTCCACCTCTTTTTGCTCTATCTCCTCTATATCATTAACCAGGATCTCCCGGGGTTTACTTCCCCTGAAAGGGCCGATTATACCTTCCTCTTCCATCATATCTATAAGCCGCGCTGCCCTTGTATAGCCAAGCCTCAGTCGTCTCTGGAGGATAGAAATAGACGCCTGGCCTGTTTCGATAACAAGTTTAGCAGCCTCATCAAAAAGTTCGTCTTTTGGCTGGCCTTTAAGAGAATAGCCCTTCTGTTGTTCCTTTAAAATCTCTTCGTCATAGAACACTTCTCTTTGCTCCTTTATAAAATTTACAATCTTTTCAATCTCTTTATCGGTTATAAGGCACCCCTGAGCCCGCACGGGTTTTGCCTCACCCGGTTTCAAAAATAACATGTCTCCGCGGCCCAAGAGCTTATCCGCACCGTTCATGTCGAGCACGGTTCTCGAATCTACCTTAGATGCCACCTTAAACGATAGCCTTGCCGGAAAGTTTGCCTTGATAACCCCGGTTACTACGTCCACCGACGGCCTCTGCGTAGCCAGGACAATATGTATTCCTACGGCTCGCGAAAGCTGCGCCAGCCTTGTTATAGCCTCTTCTATATTGCGCGATGCGACCAGCATAAGGTCGGCAAGCTCATCAATTATAATAACTATATAAGGAAGGGCTGCCCTGGATACCTCCTTATCCTTCTGCTCTTCTTCTAGTTTCTTGGCCCTTTCGTTATAGATGCTGATATTCCTAACCCCAAGCTTTGCAAATAATTTATATCTCTCTTCCATCTCGTTTACCGCCCAGGACAGCGCGCCGGATACTTTCTTGGGGTCTGTCAGCACCGGGCATAACAGGTGCGGCAGGCCGTTAAAGGCGGCGAGCTCTACCATCTTGGGGTCAACCATCAGGAATTTCACCTCATCTGGTGTGGCGTTAAACAATATACTCGCTATCAGGCTGTTTACACATACTGTTTTGCCTGAGCCCGTAGTTCCCGCTATCAAAATATGCGGCATCTCCGCAAGGTCGGCGATAACAACCTGGCCTGAAACATCTTTTCCCAACGCCAGGGTGAGCTTGCTGGATGTCGTCTGAAATTCCTGAGCGCCTAATAACTCTTTTAAATAAACGAGGGCGGTTGTTGAATTCGGCACCTCAACGCCAACCCTTGATTTACCGGGGATGGGGGTAACAATCCTCACGCTCATTGCCTTCATAGTAAGGGCTATATCATCGCTAAGATTTGCAATCCTCTGAATCTTAACTCCCGGGGCAGGTTCGAGCTCATATACGGTTATAACCGGGCCTCTTTCGATATGAACCACCTTTGCCTCGATGCCAAAATCACTCAATGTCTCTTCTAAGACGGCAGCGTTATTCTGAAGGTCGTCTTTAATCTTTCGCTCCTCTATGGGCGGAGGCGATTCTAACAGGTCTAAAGACGGCAGTTTATAGTCTCCGGTATCTTTTCTTACGGAAGCCTCTTTAGGTAAAACAGGCTCCTTCTTTTCCTTTATATCCCTCTTAATAATCACGGCGGGTCTTAACTTAGGCTTTTCCTCTAAAACAACCGTCTGTTCCTTTTTCTCTTCTTTCCTCATGAATCTGGGTTTCTCCCCTATCTCCCTTTCGAATACCGCGCTCTTTTTCCTTCCATTTCTGGGCCTCAAAGACAAAAGCCCATAACCCCATCCCTTAACAAGAGTAAATAACCTGTTAAAATAAGGAAGTATCACAAACTCGGTAGATATCAATACGGAGAGCAAAATAAACGTAACTGTCAATATATACGCCCCTACCCTGCCGAAGTATCTAATCAAGACGTTAGATACAAAAAGGCCTAAATACCCTCCGGCGCTGAACCTCCTCATAGGATTTTGGCCGAATGAGAGGTGTAAGAAACTCGCGCTTGAGCACAAAAAAACAGCTGTCCCGATAAGTTTTATATACAACCTCTGAAATTCGTTCTGGAAAAATCTGGTAAGAGCCCATATAAGGCAAAGGACGGGTATTAAAAAGGCGGCCTTACCGAATAGAAAAAAGAACATCCCGGAGATAAGCGCGCCGAAGATACCGATAAAATTCTCAGGGGGCCTGTTTGGGTTTGATGTGTAAAAATAAAGGTCGTTCTGCGTATAAGAGATGAAGCTTAAGAATAGCAGTATAGAAAGAACGAATAAAGCTATTCCATAGATTTGCCTTAGGTGTTCCTGTTTCATATATCAAAACTTTATTATTACAAAAATACCCAACAATATACAATACAGCGCAAATATATACAGCTTTCTTTTTAAAACCATATTAAGCAAGACCTTTAATGACGCGAGGCCAAAAAAGAAGGCGCTAAGAAAACCGATTGCGGCGGGTATAAAATGCATACTTCCTATATTTGCTATCCCTTTAAATTTTAACAAAGAGGCTCCGATAACGGCAGGTATGGACAGTAGAAAAGAAAATCTAACGGCTGTACTGGAGTCAATTCCAAGGAGAATACCGCTGGATATAGTTGCCCCGCTCCTTGAAATTCCCGGCACAATTGCTACGCCCTGCGATATGCCTATCAAAAAGGCCTGAATAAATGAGGGCGTCCGGTTAGAAGGCTCTTCTTTTACCTGTCCCTTTCTGGGGATAAAAAATCTTTCTTTTAAAGTAGCTAACATCAATACGGCGGCGGTTATAAATAACATAAACCCTACCGCTCTTGGCCTTACAAACAAGATTTCTATTGAATCCTTGAATTTAAACCCTATAAGTGCGGTAGGAATAGATCCAACTATCACAGCTAAAGCCATATTTTTTTGAGTTGTAAAAATTTTCATAATGTCTTTCCTGAAAAATATGATCACCGCAAGTGTAGTCGCCACATGAAGCAGAATATCAAAATCGATCTCAGGCTTACTAGTCCTGAATAAACTATGTAAGATGATAAGATGGCCGGAACTTGATATAGGGAGAAATTCTGCTACACCCTGGAGACAGCCTGATATAAGCGCCTCTAAGATGCTCACTTATCCTCTTCTTGGGGAGGAGGAGAATCTTTTGCCGCCTGTTTTCTGCTTAGGTTTATCCTGCCCTGAGAGTCTATTTCTATTACTTTTACCAATACCTCTTCGCCTAAAGAGACTTCGGTCTCTACTTTCTCAACAAACTTATTCGACAGCTCTGATACATGGATAAGCCCTTCCTTGCCCGGGAGTATTTCGCAGAAGGCGCCGAAGTTCATTATTCGCTTTATCTTTCCGTTGTAAATCTTTCCTACCTCTACATCCTCCGTCAGGCTTTTTATTATCTCGATAGCTTTTTGCGAGGCTTTTTCGTCGGTAGAGCCTATCAATACCTTTCCATCGTCCTCAATATCAATGGTAACCCCTGTTTCCGCTATTATCTTCTTTATCATCTTTCCTCCCGGCCCTATAACATCCTTTATCTTCTCCGGGTTTATCTTCATGCTGATGATACGCGGCGCATAAACAGAGAGTGTACCCCTGGGCGCAGAGATCGTCTCTAATATCTTATCCAGAACATACAGCCTGCGCTCCTTGGATTCGTCAAGCGCTTTCGAAATCAAATCTATATCGATACCCTCTATCTTTATATCAAGCTGCAGCGCCGTAACACCCTCTTTCGTACCGGTTACCTTAAAATCCATATCTCCGAAGTGGTCTTCTATCCCCGCTATGTCGCTAAGTATGGCGACATGTTCACCTTCTTTTACAAGCCCCATGGCTATCCCGCTGACAGCGGCCTTTATCGGAACGCCTGCATCCATAAGCGAAAGGGTGCTCGCGCATACCGTTGCCATACTTGATGAGCCGTTTGATTCGAGTATATCCGAGACAATCCTTACTGTATAAGGAAATACATCCTTTGAAGGCATTACGGGCTTAAGGGCCCTCTCCGCCAGAGCGCCGTGGCCTATCTCTCTCCTGCCGGGCCCCCTTATGGGCTTTACCTCGCCCACGCTAAAGGGAGGGAAATTATAATGGAGCATAAAACTTTTTAAACTCTCCCCCTCAAGAGCATCTATCCTCTGCTCATCAACGCTTGTTCCGAGCGTCGTAACGGACAAACTTTGTGTCTGCCCCCGCGTAAATAAGCCCGAGCCGTGCGTTCTTGGCAATACGCTGACCTCGCAGGTTATAGGCCTGATTTCCTTATGGTTCCTTCCGTCAACCCTTATTCCTTTTTCAGTAATCTGTTTCCTGACTTGCGTTTTTTCGACCTCAATAAGGGCTGATTTGATATCGCTCTCTAGGTAATCCGGATTTTCACTGGTCAATCTCTCAACAAGTTCCTTTGCAATTAAATCTATCAGCTCTTCTCTGTTTTCCTTGGAAACGGTTACATTTACCTCTGAAAGCCTCTCAGCAGAAAAAGCCCTGACTTTATCCAGAAGTTCCTTGTCTATTAATTTAAAAGGAGCATTCGCCTTTTGTTTGGCACATAATGAAACAAGCACTTCCTGGGCTTCTATTAAATTTTTTATATGCGAATGGCCGAATTTTATAGCCTCAACTATTAACTCCTCTGATAGCTCATTGGCACCCGCCTCAATCATTATCACGCTCTCCTTTGTGCCCGCTACAACAAGATCAAGAGCGCTTTTATCTAACTGGGCAAAGGTGGGATTTATTACGAATTGGTCTTCTATCCTTCCTACGCGCACCGCCCCCATAGGACCCTTAAAGGGGATATCTGATATGGACAGGGCGCTTGACGCGCCTATGCAGGCTAAAATATCGGGATCATTTTCTCCGTCACTAGATAGGACTATGGCAACTACCTGTATCTCATTTACAAAACCCTTTGGGAACAATGGCCTTATAGGCCTGTCTATCAAGCGCGCGGTCAAAATCTCTTTTTCGGAGGGCCTTCCCTCTCTCTTAAAAAATCCGCCCGGAATTTTTCCTGCAGCGTAAGTTCTTTCCTGATATTCTACGGTAAGGGGTAAAAAGGAGCAGTCTTCTCTTAGTTCTTTTGACATGACTGCGGTCACAAGCACGATTGTTCCACCGTTTTGCACGGTAACAGAGCCGTTAGCCTGTTTTGCTATTTTACCGGCTTCTATTATTAAATTTTTTGAACCGAATTTAGCTTCAACTTTGTGTACCATATTAATCACTTGCGCAGGCTCAGTTTGTTAAGAAGTTCCTCATATTGCTTTAGATTATGTTTTTTAACATAATCCAAGAGCCTTCTGCGGCGTCCGACAAGTTGAAGAAGTCCGCGCCTTGAACTGTGGTCTTTCTTATGGCTCTTAAAATGACCCGTAAGACTATTTATCCTCTCAGTAAGAAGCGCTATCTGGACCTTTGCAGAGCCGGTATCTTTTTCATGAATCTTGAATTCGCTTATCACGGTTGTCTTCTTCTCTTTTGCTAAACTCACCTTTTACACCTCCTCAAATTTGCAAAGCAAATTTGATCCTGAAGCAGCGTTTAAAAATGCGAACGAATAGTGAGCATTTTAGCTGCCGAAGGATCTCTTCACATTTTTATAGTAATCTCAAATATTAGCCGCACATTATAAAATTAATTCGTATTTATTTTATTATACCAATATCACAATAATAAGTAAAGAAAAATTAATTGAGGGTTACGTCAACAAAATTGTGTAAATTGCTGCAATGGGTGTTCCTTCCATTTGTTGTTTAAGTGCGTAAAGATGGCATAAATAATCCTATCACATGA
>JAGVOB010000221.1 GCA_020052955.1 Candidatus Omnitrophota bacterium
AAAATAAGAGAAAAGCCGTTATTTTGTAATTCTTAAGTTGTCAAAGAACAGTTTTTGCGGGGAGGGGGTAAAATTTAGCGAATTACCGCACAGCCACCATGCCCCCCTTCGGCGTCCCGACACAAATCGTCGGGACTGAGCACCCCCTCCCGAATGTAGAAACTTCTTAAGAGACACATCGGGATCCCGAAGCACACCTTAATGAGTAACTTCATTCGGGACAATCGTGGGGGACGGTCTCCCCCACACCCTCTTAGTGCTCCTTCAATTGATAAGATTTAATTTTACAGAGCACTAGTATAAGAAAAGAGATACTTATCATAAATTTTCCGTGGAACACTAAAGATGAGAGAGAATTTTTTCAAACTATGCTTTTTACGCTCCCCCATGGCCTTGAAATGTTAAAGGGCAGAGCCCGCTAAATTTTGAGGTAACATAATTAAAAAACCATTCCTTTTAACTTTTCATTCTTGACTAATATCCCTTTGATTGTTATACTAAAAAACAATGAAAAAAATTAAGGTTAATTTGTTAGAGAATTCTTATAGTATTTTTATAGGCAGATTTTTAATAAATGAATTATGTAATTCATTGAAAAGGTTGAAGTTAGGAAATCTGCCTGTAATTATAACTAACCCCAGGATTAATGCTCTAATAGGCAGTGGTCTTAAAGGTGCAATATTAAAATCTGGTTTTAAGAACGTGAAGACCTGTATAATAGCTGACTCTGAAAAGAGTAAGTCATTAGATACTGCAACTAGCGTTATAAGGTTCTTGGTAAAATCAGAAAATTTTAAAAATCCGTTTATTATAGCTTTGGGGGGGGGCGTGGTAGGAGATCTGGCTGGTTTTGTTGCTTCAGTGTATAAAAGGGGGCTACCGTATATAAATATTCCTACGACTTTACTTTCTCAGGTCGATTCTTCGATTGGAGGAAAAGTAGCGATTGATCTTAAGGAGGGGAAGAACCTTATAGGCTCTTTCTATCAACCGAAGCTCGTATTGCTGGATTTGTCATTTTTGAAAAGCCTTCCAACGAGACATATTAGAAGCGGCATGGGGGAGGTTATAAAATACGGCGTCATATGCGACAGAGGACTTTTTGAATATTTAGAGAAGAATTCTGCAGGAATACTTAAATTAAATCCGGAGGATATAGAAAGGATAATATATGAAAGCGTTTTGATAAAGTCAAGGATAGTTGAAGAGGATGAAAAAGAAAAAAAAGGTTTACGCACCATATTAAATTTTGGCCATACCATAGGGCATGCATTAGAGGCGGCAACAGACTATAGCGGCCCCTATTCGCACGGAGAGGCTATATCATTTGGCATGGTGTGTGCTGCGGATATTTCAGAGAGGTTAGGTTTTTGTAGTAGTGAATTAAAAGTAAGGCTTGAATCTCTGTTAAGCGTTTTTGGGCTTCCCACCGCTATTAAAAAGGTTAACATAAATAAATTGATAAAGTCTATTATATTGGATAAGAAATTTATACATGGAAAAACAAGGTTTGTATTGCCTGTGAAAATAGGTGAGGTAAAAGTAGTTGAGGATGTACCATTAAGAATGATTGAAGGGGTTATAAAAGAGAGGAGGCGTCTTTGAAACATAATGATGCTAATAATATAGTTATAAGAAAAATTAGAGAGCAAGATTCAAAAAAGGTTAAGGACCTGATAATCTCAATTTTATCAAAGGAATTTGAAATGGCAAAAAGCGCCTATCCGGAAACTGATCTCGAGCACATAAGTAGCTCCTACGGCGGCGAAAGGGATGTATTCTTGATATTATTTTCGAATGAAGAGGTAGTAGGCACCGTCGCCATAAAGGAGGATAGTAAATATATCGCTCTTCTGCGAAGATTTTTTCTCTCATCTGATTTTAGAAAGAAGGGTTTGGGGACTTTGCTGCTTAAGGAGGCGATAAAGTTTTGCAGGGAAAAAAAATTTCACGAAATAGTATTTCGCACTACAGACAAAATGGAATCAGCTATTAAACTCTGCGTTAAAAATGGTTTTTCCGAAAAAGAAAAAATTCCATTTGAGAATTTTCAGATAATAAAGTTTGTTTTAATATTATGATAAAATGACAGATAACTTTTTTAAAAAATTAACTGAGAAAGAAATTCAAAGAAAGCTTTATGGGGAATATACAATGATAGATTTTTACAACTCGGATGCAAGAAAAAACATTCCAAAAGAAAAACACATAAATATAAATAAAAAAAGAGAAGCAGTTGAGCAGGAGTTAGGCCTGATAAGACATGAGATAGAGGATACAAAAAGAGCCTTCTTAAAAATTGACAAAGAGAAGAAGGGCCTCGACAAGAAGATATCGGATGTTAAATTTTCTGCTGGGTTTGAAAAATTGAATATCTTTTTTACGGGGGTAGTTAATTATTTTATTATATTTTTAAGAGGCATGGCAAGGTTCGCGTTTGTCTTAATTTTAATACTTGTTTTATTATTTGTTATTCCAACATTAATTAAAAATATACCATCAAATTTAAGGACGGACAGCAAAACCAAGATTATAAGCAGTCAAAAAGGTTTTACCATTCAAGTTGCTGAATACGATAGGTTTCCCGAGGCAAATCAGCTTATCACGAATTTGAAGAATAAGGGTTTTCAAGCCAGTGTTTTTACTACCGAATCACAACGAGGAAAACCGAGATACAGAATCTATGTGGGGCTTTACCAGGATGCATTAAGCGCCTCCGGGGTTTTAGAAAGATTAAAAAGCGAAGAAAAATTCTCCGATGCTTTTATTCGTCAAAGGTAACTTTAGATGGCCATTCTAGAATATTCCAAGAAGATTGACAAAATATTAATCAAGGATAATAGATATAAGAAAGAGGCGTATATATTTGTTTTAAGTGCCTTAAATCACACGGTAGCCAGATTGCCAAAACACAGGCATATTATAGGAAGGGAGTTGCTTGAAGGAATGAGGGAGTTTGCCTTGGAGCAGTTTGGACCTTTGACGCTAGAGGTATTTGAGTATTGGGGGATTAAAGTTACAGAGGATATTGGAGAGATAGTTTTTAACCTTGTAGACCAAGGTCTTTTATCAAAGACAGAATCAGATTCAAAGAATGATTTTAAAAATATCTTTGATTTTCGTGATGTTTTCAAGAAGGATTTTAAATTTGTCTTATAAAATTAAAAAATTTGGAAAACTTTATTATAGCCATAGGAAATTTATCATATCAACCTTACTTGTCATATCAATGTTTGTATTAACAGGTAGCGCTGATGATGGAACAAAATCGTTTTATATAGATATTAACTCTGATAAGAAAACAGTTTTTAATAATTCTTTAACTATATTAAAAGAGCACTTTTTTTTGATCACGGATTTTAAAGAGAAAGACGCATACATAACGGCTAAAAGAGAAGCCGATTCTTCTGTAACAAAAGAGCTATGGTATAGAATTATCGGCACAATTGATCATGAAATAGTTTTAAATTTTGATATAAGTGAAATAGATAAAGCGATACGGCTTTCTATGAAGCCTGCCCTCCAATATAGACAGCATGGATTTATATTACCCCTGTTTCACTCTCCGCCCAAGGAGGCAAAGGTTAAAGAGTTCCCGCTTAAAGAAGGTACGCCTATATTTAAAGAGATTAGAGAGATATTAGACGAGATAAAGGATAAGTCTGAGAACAAGTAAAAATTTTATCAAATATCCTAAAACCATTACCCCGCATCCAGAATGCCACGGCTATGAAGTGAGTGGATGAATGGCATTCGGGCGGGATTCCGCCCCGTGAGTGGAAGACCGAAAATAAAGGTGCCGCGGGTGCTCGCCTCGCCCGCCTAGCTGCGAGGTTGGCTGACGCTGTGGCGAAGCGGGTAAACCCATGGGGCTCAACAAGCTTTCTACTCTTTAACATTGAAATCCGACTATTGCCATAAGAAACGCAATGATTTCTCAAATTATCAAAAGCGGTAGCCTAAGAGATAAAAAGATAAAGAAGGCATGAATATAAACAAACAAAAAATTATTAAAGTTAAACACTTAGAAAAATCAGATGTGGTTGGTATTGTTGCTCCCGCATATTCGGTTGGTCGACGTAGTTTTTATTTGGCGGTAGAAAAATTAAAAAAGATGGGTTTCAAGGTAAAATATAGCCGGTCTATGTTTAAAGAATATTGCCATATGGCAGGAATGGATAAAGAACGTGCAGGACAGATTAACAGTATGTTTGCCGACAGAAGCGTAAAGGCTATATTCTGCGCTAATGCAGGGCATGGTTCTTTCAGAGTTTTACCTTATTTAGATAAAAAAATTATCAGCAAAAATCCAAAGATATTTGTAGGTTATAGCGATATAACAATACTGCTTTGTTATTTACAGCGAATTACAAATATGGTTGTGTTTCATGGCCCTGTTTTATGTGGTGAAATACATCAAAGTATGAACTATCTTACCGAGGAATATCTTATTAAGGCAATAGGTCAGTCATCTCCTATGGAGAAGCTGACTTTTCGGGGAGTGCGGATTTTACGCCACTCAAAGGCAGCCGGTATTTTAACAGGCGGCAATTTAGCAATGATAGCAAATTCCATAGGCACTCCTTATGAGATAGATACCAAAGACAAAATCCTTTTTTTAGAAGATATAAATGAAAGCCTCGAAGAGATAGATAATTACTTTATGCAGTTGAAATTGGCAGGAAAATTTAACAGCATAAGGGGGCTGGTTATAGGAAAGATGATAGGGTGCGGCGGCTATTCATCCAGAAGTTTTGACATAAATAAGATAATAGACAATGTCCTTGCAGATATAAAAATACCCGCGATATGTGGTTTTCCTTCTGGCCACAGAAGACCAGGAGGGCCCAATATTACGTTACCTTTAGGCGTAAAGGTAACGCTTGATGCGGATAACAGGTGTCTTGTAATAAATGAACCAGCAGTTAGATAAAACATTGGAACCATATGAAGAGTAAGGTATATTTAAAAAGGATAGCCAAAACCGATACAAAGGAAGTCACGGCCTTAAACTTAAAAAGGGCTTTTATTGCAGCCGGGCTTGATAAGATTATTGAGAAAAATGACTTAGTAGGCATTAAGATGACTTTTGGAGAGGAAGATAATAAAGGCTATATAAATCCTGTATTTGTTAAAGGAATTGTAGAATGCATAAAACAGGCGGATGGAAAACCATTCATAGCTGAGACAAATACCTTATATAAAGGACAAAGATCTAATACTGTCGATCATCTTAATTTAGCCCTAAAACATGGTTTTAATCCGCAGTATATAGGCGCCCCAATTATAATTGGGGATGGACTGCTGGGCCACGAGCAGTTTGAACTAGAGATAGACAAGAAATATTTCAAAACAGTCAGGCTGGCCGCTTTTTTAAAGGATACAGATTGTATAATTTCTCTTTCGCATGTTACTGGCCATATCTTAAGCGGTTTTGCAGGGTCCTTAAAGAATATCGGTATGGGGCTTGCATCAAGAGCGGGAAAACTAAATCAGCACTCAAATGTGCTGCCTGAGGTGAAGCCCAATAAGTGTAATAGCTGTGCTGTTTGCCTTAAGGGTTGTCCCGTTAAAGCTATTGCCATTAACAAAGAAAATAAGGCTTTTGTTTTAAAGGAGTTGTGTATTGGATGTGGTAGTTGCACAGCGTTATGCAGATTTGATGCTATTGAAATATCCTGGTCTAGCACCTCTAGAGAATTACAGGAAAAAATGGTTGAATATGCATTCGGAGCTATAAAGGATAGAATAAACAAAACAGGATATGTGAATTTTCTCACACATTTTACCAAGGATTGCGATTGCTTGTCGAAGGATTCCACACCTATTATAGATGATATTGGAATGCTTGTTTCTGTTGACCCCGTGGCCATTGATAAAGCATCGGTAGAACTCATAAATGAAAATGTAGGTAAGGATATTTTTAAAGAGATGTATCCGGAAATAGATTATTCTATACAGCTGAAATATGCCGAAAAGATAGGAATAGGTGATTCGAACTATGAACTTATTAAATTATAGGAACAGTACATCCCAATAGCGGCAAAAACAAAATATCCTTTTAAATATAAATACTTACTAGACCTTGACAAAGTATCTCTGATATGATAGACTTTACTCGGCTGTGGAACAATTGGGCGCTAAGGAAATTTAAAAAGGTGACCCGGCTGTCACAAGATTGAGCGTTCCCATAATTCCGCAGCCATTTTTTATATAATTATATATAACAAAAGGAGGAAAGGAATGTTAAAACAAGCATTTTTAAACCATGGTAGTTTAACCGGCATAAACTGGGCTCTATCTCTTGTTATGCTTGCCTTGGGATACAAGGTGTTTATCTCAGCTGTAAAGGAAAAAGGTTTTACAAAGAAGCTGGGTATTTTTGTAGCCACTGTTATAATACTCCTTAGCCTGGGAGGACTCTTTTATATCGGTGCTAAAAAGATTTGTTGGGAACTAAAAGGATACCAACTAAATAAAGCTTGTGGCGTATTCGATCCATCCAAGGAGATGCCGATTGAGATTCCTGCCAAGGAATAAACTTATACGGAGGTTTTCATAAACCCCTTACGGCATTTAGCAGTTTCCTGCGGAATAAGTATCGCCATCCTTAATTATTCTAATTCGCTAGCCCTGTCTCTTGGTAATCTGTTTTGCGGAGTACTAGTTGATATTGACCATCTGTTCGAGTACTTTAAGTTCCGCCTGTATAACTTAAAGCCCAAAGCAGTGTTGTGGGCATTTTTTGAAGCGGATTTCAAAAAAATCTATCTTTTCTTACATTCGATTGAGCTGGTTGTTCTATTCTGGCTGATAGTGATGTTTTTCAGAAATAATATGCTGTTATTGGGGGTCGCAATTGGATATACGCAGCATCTTCTTTTAGACAATTTGAATAATAAAATTATCTCTCCCTTTAGCTATTTTTTAGGCTACAAAGTATATCACAACTTTAATCCTGACAAGTTGTTCGATAAGGTTAAACTGAAAAAAATGTATGAAAAAATCAAGAAGGAGGGAGTTTTATGAAAAGTAAAATTGAATTGGATATTTATACGAGAGTCGTTCTAACCCTAATAGCCCTAGGCCTTTTTCTTAACATTGCCATAAATCTTCTTAGGCCTGAAACAGTAAATGCTGCCTCTCCAAACGATGTAAATATTACCTCAATAAACGGGATTAAACTTCCCCAGCTTAAGGCAGGAATCCTGCCCGTGGAGATAGGTAAATAACATGGAAACAAAGCATACCTATTATCAACAGGTTATAGTAAAAACTCATAAGTTGTTAATTTTAAATATGTTAGGAAGTTTTTGTTATAATAGGTAGTTAACATAATATACATTATAGGACGTTATTCCAAGGTACATTTTTCCTTCCAAATCTTACTATTTAAGAGAGTTTATTCTGTTTACAGGATTAGTTGCACTTAGGGCAGGATTTTTTGTGGGTAAAAAGGTCTTTTAGGCGGATTTGAGACTTACAGTATGAGCACTCCTTTATAGCCGGATCTATGGTAATAACATTACCCCAACACTTACCAGGGTCACAATCAGTATAATAAGAGTCACTTTTTAATAATTTAACCTAAAGATGGATCTAATTGTTTCTCTAATTTGCTGTCTTTTTTTAGAAAACATACTCCTACATCGTAATTACCCTCTTCCGTTTTAGACTCCTCTAGCCGTACAACTTTTCCGACTATACCTTCTTTTAGTATTAACGCATTTTGTTCTATCTCCTGGCAGATATTCAGGGTTCTTAAATCAAGGCTAATCCAGAGCAAATTTGATATAGATGGTGGATTTTTGGTATGAAATAATATGCCAGACTGGCTTATATTTCTAGTTACAGCCGTATTGGGTTCTGATACCTTATTGTCGATGAACTTGTTAAAATTAAGAGGTTTTTCAAAATTAATCCTGTAAAATTCTCTTTTTTCATCCCCGCCATATGATTCGTTCATATTTAGCGCTCCTTATTTTATTGTAGTTATATATGAATATTATAAATCTCATATAAATTCTAGTACTCTTTTTTCATAATGTCAAGAAATTCTTAGAACAAAAATTATACGATTTTATTATTTAAAAGGTATGTTTTTATATAAACATACCGGCATACTGGTATTGGAAAGGCCAAATTAATTAGATAAATTTTAAAAATATCTCCTTATCCCTGTTAAGTAATATCTGCATCTGGCGGTGTATCAGGCTGTTTGCAGCAAGGATTTGCTTATCGTTAAAAGAGTATTCAATGCCTTTAAAATTTGTAACCTTTCCTCCTGCTTCCCTTACTATAAGCATCCCCCCTGCCGTGTCCCACGGATTAAGGTCCAATTCCCAGAAACCGTCAAATCTGCCGCAGGCAACGTAACAAAGGTCCAGCGCTGCAGATCCCGCCCTTCTTACTGCCTGAGATGAGAGCAAAAACTTTACAAAATTTGCTATGTTATTATCGTTAGAGTGGTCAAATTTATAAGAGAAGCCTGTAGCAACCATGCTTTTTTTCAATTTTTTAGTTTTTGAAACATAAATTTGGTTCTTGTTTAAAAAAGAGCCCTTATCCTTTATGGCATAAAAAAGCTCTTTTCGTAGGGGGTCATAAACTGAGGCCAGAATAATATCAGCGTTTCCCTGCAGGGCTATGGAAACACAAAAAAAAGGAAATCCATGCACAAAATTGGTTGTACCATCAAGAGGATCTATTATCCATCTAAATTGTTTATAGGGTCTATTGTGGTGTTTTTTTTCTTCTTCGGCTAAAAAATCAGCTTCTGGGAGGATTTTTTTTAGGCTTCCTATTATTAAGCTTTGAGAATCCCTGTCAATATCTGTAACAAGATTTATGCTGCTTTTAAAGGACAGATGCCTAATTTTCCCTACTCTTTGCCTTATAAACTCACCCGCTTTTACAGAAGTATCCAACACTTGATTTAGTAAGAACTTTTGCATTTGATATTTCATCTACTTTGGAAGGAATTTTAGAGTTAATAGAAGCCTGTTATGTTAGTTACTTCTTTTTCTTAGATTGCGTATTATGAAGATGTTCGTAGACAAATTCCATTATTCTAATTGTATTATCCTCTTCAATTCTTGTGAACTTTGCGAATTCAATACCGGCGAAAGATTTCACGTCTATATTTTTTGCATCAAACTCCGATAATTCACCCGTAGGTTTTTTCCACACGACTTTACCTGTAGCCTCAATGGTTTTTTTTTCTGCTGGCAGTAAAATCTGCATTTTTAATTCATCCCCAATTTTTAACTCATCGGTTGTCGCCATAAGAACTCCGCCAGCACTAATATTTAAAGTGAACGTCTCAGACCAAATTCTGGATGATGCGGTCTTATATTTTACCGGTATGGAGATACCTATCCTTGTATACTGTCTTCGTTCAGCCATACTATGTATTTATAAATTTTACATGTTTTGAAGTAAGCCAGATTAAGTACGGTCCTGCTATAAAAGAAAAGGTATATGGCAACAATATAACGCTTAGAGTTGATGGGAAAAAATTAAATATGGCTAAAAATAGAATCATTGAGCCGATCAGCGTAGATACCATTAGTATTTTATATGTATTTAGAAGAGATAAATTAGCTGTTTCAATTTCTCCTATTGCGCCGGTTTTCCAGATATATAATATACCTATGAATTGCTTTATAAGATTTCGGATTGAAGCAAAAGGCTTATATATTAAATCAAGCCCGTGTATTCCTACTGAAAAAATAAGCTCAATTATACCGTATGAAATAATTCTGAAAAATCCATTGTTTGGTAAAGTTATTGGAGAATCATAGGTTTTGACTTTATGTTTTAAAATAAATGGCGTTATGAATTTAGGTATAATTGCAGAAATAAAAATTATAACTGCGAAAAGCCCAAAAAGCAATCCAGTATCCCTGATTTCAGCAAGCCCTGCAAAGAGAAAGGAAGCAATAGTACCCATTAGCCATAGGCTAAACACCAGCGGGCCTATGACATTCCTTAAGAGTATAAATAGATGTGATTTTCTGCCCGCTTCAAACCTTCTAAATAAAAACTGCTTTACAGTCTCTAAGTCACCCCAGCTCCATTGTGCATTTCTTATTAGTTCGGATATTTTATTAGAAAATGTTTTTTCCATTATATACACGTCCTCAACTAAAACGGTCCAGGCATTTAGGGCCTCTTGAAAGTCGTGACTTGCTGCCTTGCCGGGATGAAGCCATTCACTCAAAATAATTTTATTAATATAAGAATCTACTCTAATTGCCCCCTTCCCATAAAAAGGAGAAAATCTAAACAGCCTCCATTTCATAACGGGATCAAATCCATACATCTGCCTGGCTAATACGGTAAGTTTTATATATCCGTTATCCTCAGGGTTTGATATTTCAATAGACGGCTGAAAGATTACTATTTCTCTGCTATCGGGGTGCAGAATTTTTGCAACAATCTTTCTTATCTGTCCATTTGGCCAGAAATTGTCAGCATCGCATACAAAGGCTATTTTTATCTTCTTGTCCTCGCTTATTGTTATGTCACTTCCCTTAAGTATGTCATTTATGCTTGCTTCAATTCCCAGGGCTCTAATATCTCCTATAATTTCATCAAAGATTGGCTCCTCTGGGTTTCTTGTTCCTTTTGTCCACGGGTCCCACTTGCTAGAGGTATAAACCTTTGGTCTTGTCCAACCGTAAGAAAGAAGCATAATAGCATCTTCTAAAATTCCAGCCTTTTTAAAAAAGTCACACTTAGGATTCCTGTGAAGATAAAATACCGCATCATTTCCAAACCTTGCTTCTATCTCCCCCATTCTTTTTCTTGTATATCCCTTAACAGATTCATTGCGCGTATTATCAATTAAAATAAACTTTAAATTTTTATGAGGCTCCTGATTATTTATGATGTCCATTTCCATGCTTGTTAATAAGGTTTCCATTTCCTGTGTAGATTTTGCAAATATAGGTCTGAAAAGGGCGATATTTATCGAAGAGGGTATCCCAGATTTTATTATCTCTTTGTCCTCGCTAAGAATGATAGGTTTGGAAAACATAAAAGTTACAAAATGTACAAATAAGCTTGCGACAGAGGAAAATGAGTATGAATAGAGACTTATCATAACTAAGCAAAATAACATATTTGACCATTTGAAGGATATTAAATAAATAAGTGCCGATATCGCTATAAGGAGTACTCTAGAAAGTCTATATGTAAATATGGTGGAAGGCGATACTGCTATTGGGTTTGTTTCGTTATGCATCTTTAGCATCTTTAGATTTTGGATTTTAAATAAGTTATAGCCTTTTCTATCTCATCTTTAACTTCTTTAGAATCTTCCATAGACTTAGCATCCTCGAGAACTTTTAGAGCAGGCTTACTTATTATCTGAGAGATAGCATATACAGCAAATTTTCTTCTTGTTATGTTTTTATCCTTGAGTAATTCTGCCAGTTTATCTATGGCTTCCTCGTCCCCTAGAATGCCCAGAGAATATACCGCTGGCCAGTAAAGTGTTGGCTCTGATAAAAACTTCCTAATATGCGGTATCGCAGTTTTATCCCTTAGGTTTGCCAAAGCAATAATCGCAGCTTTTTTAACCTCAGTGCTATTATCCTCTAATGCCTTTATCAAATATGGGGTCACAGTTTTGTCATCAAGGAAACCCAATGAATTTGCCGCATCAATTCTTGTTTGCTCATCTTTATCGTTGAGCTTCTCTACTGTTTCTTTTGTAACCCTATTTATATCCGCCAGACTACTTGATATTAAAAACGAATAAGCAATAAAAAAAAATAAACTTTTTTTAAACATACCAAGTTCAATAATGAAGTGCAACACTTAGGATAATCATGTATCCTAGGTGTTATGAAAAATAAAAACTATAAACAGCTCTCCTGCGAAGAGAGAG
>JAGVOB010000172.1 GCA_020052955.1 Candidatus Omnitrophota bacterium
CCTCCTTCCAGAGGCTATATTCTCTGGTAACATCAATTATGAGTCAACGATACCTTATGGAATTATTTTGGGTAACATTTAATGTGAGTCAATTCGAGATTTGATAAATACTTGAAAACCTTAACTATTTGTGGTATAGTTACACCCAATCTTTAGGCCCTTCCTTAAGACCCCTCCTTTAGTCCTTTCCTTGGAGAGGTATTAGGAAGGACTATCCTTTATGGATTAATGGAATGAAGTCGGTCTATCCTTGTAGGATTAGTTACAACAGAAAGGAATTAGTATGCTTTCGCGCAAAATAAAGATATTTTTTATGGATAACTGGGTTAAGATTGTTATAATCTTTGCAGTAGTTTTACTCATAGCGCTTGCAATATGGGGGCTTATGAGTCTGGAATCCTTCTATGCAAAACTTACAATCGCGACATTACCCCTTCAGCTTCTGATGGTTGCGCTGAATGCCTTTATATTTGTCTATATGTATATGACCGTATTCCGCGGCGGCATAGGCCAAATGAAAAAGCAAACGATAAAATCGGAGGATGTGAATATTCATTTCTCCGATGTGATTGGTATGGATGAGGCAAAGAAAGAGGCAATGGAGGTAGTCCATCTTCTAAAAGACAGGAAGATGGTGCAACAAATAGGCGGCAAGGTTGTAAGGGGGATACTTATGATAGGCCCTCCCGGGTGCGGGAAGACATACTTGGCAAAGGCAATTGCTACAGAGGCAGGTATTCCATTTATATCAGCATCCGGCAGCGAGTTTGTAGAGGTGTTTGTCGGGGTGGGTCCTGCAAGAGCCAGGCAGTTATTCAAGAAGGCGCGCAGGCTCGCCTACGGTAGTGGGGCCTGCATATTATTTATTGATGAGCTTGATGCGGTGGGCCGTTCGAGGTCTGCCGACCTTGGATTTGGCGCGAGGACAGAGCAGAATAACACCGTGAATCAGCTCCTTGTTGAGATGGACGGATTAAATGCGCGCCAGGAAGATGTGGTTATAATTGCCGCGACAAACGCACGCGAGAGCGAGCTTGACAGCGCCCTTTTAAGGCCCGGTAGAATTGACAGAAAGATATATGTGGACAAGCCGAACTTTGAGGATAGGCAGAAGGTATTTCAGTATTATCTTAAGAAGGTAAAATATGACCCGGAAATCGATATAAAAAAACTTGCCATGAGAAGTGTGGGAAAGTCTCCAGCTGATATTGAAAATATAGTAAAAGAGTCTGCATTAATAGCGGCCAGGTATAAAAGGGAGCAGGTTACATTCAAGGATATGTCTGAGGCCATTGAGAGGATTGATCTTGGTATGAAACATCGCAAGAAGATGACACCCGACGAGAGAAGGCGCGTTGCCTATCACGAGTCAGGCCATCTCATTGCCACCTATTTTCTACACCCAACTGACGATGTATTCAAGGCGTCAATAATAGCGCGCAGGGATTCCGAAGGCGTTGTATATCATCAGCCGAGCGAAGAACTATACTTCTATAATAAGGAAAGGATTTTAGCCAATATAAAGGTTTCGCTTGCAGGATATGTTGCAGAAAAAATAAAGTGCGGCAGTACATCAGACGGGGTATCATCCGATTTTAATGGAGCAATGCAGGGGGCGCACATTATGGTTTGGAGGCTGGGAATGGGATCTAATGGTTTCATAGGTGACTATGAAACTCTTCTTGGCAGGGGGCTTATTGATGCCTCAGGAGATAGACTCTCTGATAAGGTTAAGGAAAAGCTGAACGACGAAACCCAAGCCATATTAAAACAGTGCCTAAAGGATACAGAAGAACTTCTTAAAAAGGAAGAGGTAATATTAGATAGATTTGCGAATGAGCTCCTTTCTAAGGAAGAGCTTGAATATGATGAGATCGAGGCTATATTTGCTGAGTATGGCAAAGCCCGTAAGGATAAGATAAATATCCAACCCGAATCTAAATAAAACCAACTATGAGACTTAACATATCGGTTGGTTTTATTTAAAAGGAGACCCTTCACTACGCTTCCCTCAATTTTACTCGGGATGGTGAGCGAAGTCGAACCACAGGGTAAATGCGTCCATAAATATGTTAAAATTCAATTGTGGTCGCATTTAAATAGTCAAAAGTCCCCACCTTAATATGAGGGTTAATAAAAATTTAAAATCGAGACCGTTGCAAAACTCGCGCTTTAGGCGTTTTTCCGGTGAGAGCATTGAAAAGAAAGACTTTTTCAACGCTCTCAAATTCAGATTCATCTCTCTTTTAATAATCGCCGCAGCAGCTTCCTCGTCTTTAAGCTGCAGTTCAATAGGCAAGTTCTACCCTAAGGAAAAGCTTGCCCAGGAGCTTGAGCGCATATGCCGCCAGGAATATAAGCTGGATGTAAAGGCGCAGCTTATCGGGGGAACTCTCGCAGGATATCTTACCCTAGATTATATTTATCCGGAAAAAATTACATACAAGGTGGGCTCTGACCTAAAGAATCAGATTACGATGCTTATGTATAAATATAGGAAGCTGGATGATAAGGTGGAAAGAGCTTTAAATAATTTTTTAATCGCTACAACAAGAGTAGCCTTAAGCACGGATGCAAAGGTGGTTTTTTTTGAAGCTATAATATTGGATAAATTAAACGGCATGGAGAGGATATATATAGGGAATATAACGGATACGAAGAGGTTAAAGTATGAAGACATATCCTTGGCCGAGGGGGGTAAAAGGATAATATACGATACAAGGCTTAACCCTAAGATAGTAGGTGAGTCTATAATAAGAGAATTTTTTCTGGATATGCAAAATAAAACCTCTGGAGAGGTTATTAAAAAATATTTTTTAAGGACTAAGGAAGAGGATTTCCTAAATAGGTTTTTCTTTGATTTTTTGATAGAAAACGATTACAAGAATGATAAGGTGTTTAGGTTGGATAAATTAGATGCCGCAAGGATATCAAGGGATAGAGCCTTGATAAAATGCGAAGTATGGCAGAGCTTCACCCCAAAGGAGGGATTTGAAGGGTATACCTTTAAATTTCCGAGATTTTTTAGGAATGAGTATATATTTTTAATAAACACGGCTAACCAAACGCCTGTTATCGAGAAATCCGTTATTTTGTTTCAGAGCACCCCGGGAGGGAGTATCGAAAGAATTTCCTTAGATGAGAATATCTTACAATATCTAAGCGCGCCGGAAAATGATCTGTTTTTTGAAGAGATAAAATTTCCTGATTTTTTGGCAAGCCAGATAGCGCAAAGGATTTTTTACGAATTTAATCTCCACCGCAATATGCAAAAGGATTTTTATTCGGGCTATGCAAAGGGAGAATTTTTACCGTCTCTTACAGATACTGTATTAGGGGCTAATCAGGGTGAACTTTATTCAAAAGGCACATTTAAGTTTATGGTAGATATATCCGAGAAAAAGCTTCTTGATTTCGCGAGCCTGTTTGAAATGACGCTTAAAAAATCACGTCAAAACAAAGGGTTCTCCGATCCGTTTACTATGGCGCTGGAGAATTTTCTGGAGAAACTCTCCGCTTCCGGGAAGAAGCATTATTATTCAAAAAAGGATATAAATATACTCGTTTTCAAAATTATTGCGGATATCTTGTATAGTTATGATTTTAAAGATTTTGATAAGATTGAAGTTATTAATAGCGCGTATTTAGAACGTTCTGTTATAGACAGAAAAGACCTTATGGATTTCAGAAAAAAGATTAAACTAAGATAGCGTTTGATTTAAGGCAGTCAACAATAATCCTAGCCGCGCGCTCACTTGCCCCGTAAGGCAATAACAGCTCCTTCACGGCGGCGAGAGCCTTTTCCATATCAGATGCCCTCCCGGGGTTCTTAAGGATTCCAACTGCCTCTCTTGCGATAAGCGATGGCCTTGCCTTAAACTGGATAAGCTCTGGCACAATTTTTTTAGAGCCGACTACATTTACGAGCGCGATATTAGGAATCTTAATGAGGCTTCTTGATATCAGCCAGCTAAAAAATCCTACTTTATAAATAACAATCATAGGTTTTTTCATTATCCCGGTCTCTAATGTTGCCGTGCCTGAGCATACAAGGGCGATATCCAATATATTTAACAGGTCATATTTATCATTCTCATAGATTCTTATATTCAAGCCATTTGAATATTTTTCTATGATTTTATCTATAAGGCTCTGGGCTACGGTGTTGGCCTTTATCAATATAAAATGCGATGAAGAGATATTATTTTTTATCAAGCGCGCAGCCTCAAGCATTACAGGCAAAATGCACCTTATCTCGTTTTCTCTTGAGCCCGGCAAAATACCTATTACAGGAAAATCACCTTCTAAGCTTAGCTCTTTTCTAAATATGCCCTTATCTTTTGTAGGCCTTACGATGTCTAATAAGGGGTGTCCTACGAATTCGCAGTCTATGCCGTAAGAGTCGTAAAGCTCTTTTTCAAATTTGAAAATTACAAGCATCTTATTTACAAGCTGCTTTATCGTCCTTATTCTATTTTTACCCCATGCCCATATTTGAGGACTTATGTAATATATAATGGGTATATGCCTCTTTTTTAGCTCTCTTGCAAATCGCAGATTGAAGCCGGGATAATCTATGAGTATAGCAAGCTTAGGCCTATCTTTGTCTAAGAGTTCTCTCATCTGGTGGTATATATTCCTGAAATAGCCCAGGTGTTTAAAAGCCTCTATTATTCCTATAATTGCGCGGCTTACGATGTCAAATTTAATATCTACGCCTTGCGCTTTCATGAGGGGCCCGCCTAATCCGAAAAATTCAATATCCGGATCCAGCGTTTTTATTGCCCCTATTAGATTTGAGCCGTGCAGGTCGCTTGATGCCTCACCTGCTATTATGAGTACTTTTTTTGGCATTTTATTTTGTCGAGTATCGCTACGGCAACATGCAGGGCATCTATGGCTTCTTTTCCCGATACAATGGGCCTTTTTTTATTCTTTACGCA
Organism: Candidatus Omnitrophota bacterium; assembly: GCA_020052955.1. GTDB lineage: Bacteria > Omnitrophota > Gorgyraeia > VGKN01 > VGKN01 > JAGVOB01. Next base: position 4,944 of record JAGVOB010000172.1, read on the forward strand.
ATCTATGAAAGAAATAAGCTCGGCTCTTAAGGGTTCTTCTTTTTTTATGCTGATTTCCTTCATTACTATTTTCTTGTTGTGCTTCCTGTAAAGGAGCACGCTTTGACTGGCATAATCCAGGGATAAGTACATGGCTTCGTCAAATATCCGTATCTTCCTCATAGACTCAAGGCTTACCCTGCTAGCCGTTAGATCAGCCACGCAGCCGTTTTCGAAGGTTATCCTTGCATTTGCTATATCTTCAAAATCAGATAATATTTTTACGCCTACAGCCTCTATTGTTTGAGGTTTGGAATTTACAAAAGCCAGGACTATATCGATATCGTGTATCATCAGGTCTAGCACCACTCCGATATCCTTTACGCGTTTGACAAAGGGCCCTAACCGGTGGCATTCTATAAAACGGGGATTTTTGGTAAAACGCCGCACTACTTTAACGGCAGCATTAAAACGCTCAACGTGGCCTACCTGAAGGATAAGGCCTTTCTTTTGGGCAAGCTCAAACAACTCATCCGCCTCGGACGGGTCTATTGTTATAGGTTTTTCAACAAGTATGTTTATGTTATTAAGCAAAAACTCCTTTGCGATTTTGAAATGCTCACTTGTCGGTACCGCTATACTGACCGCATCAACTAAACCGAAGAGCTTTCTGTAATTTTTAAAAGTATCGCACCTTATCGTATCCGATATATTTTTGAGGCGCTCCTTATTTATGTCGCATACGCCGACAAGAACGGTATTTTTTAACTCGGAATATAACCTGGCGTGTACGGAGCCTAAAACCCCGGCCCCGATTACTCCTACCCTGACCTTTGTGTTATTCTTATGCATAGTGCTAAAATTATAACATCTTTTAACGGTGAAGGCAAATATAAACCCCGCATGGTTACGTCAACAAAATTGTGTAAATTGCTGCAATGGGTGTTCCTTCCATTTGTTGTTTAAGTGCGTAAAGATGGCATAAATAATCCTATCACATGA